>CAZVDJ010000082.1:0-11130 GCA_964626245.1 uncultured Gemmatimonadaceae bacterium | reverse complement strand
GTCGAGATGGAGAAGAGCTTCATCAACCGGTCGGTCAACGAGGGCTTTTCGGGCGGCGAGAAGAAGCGCAACGAGATCCTGCAGATGGCGGTGCTGGAGCCGAAGCCGGCCGTGCTCGACGAGACCGACTCCGGGCTCGACATCGACGCCCTGCGCATCGTGGCCCACGGCGTGAACTCGCTCAAGCGCCCCGACTCGGCCACGATCGTGGTCACGCACTACCAGCGCCTGCTGGAGTACATCGTCCCCGACTTCGTGCACGTGCTGGCCAACGGCCGCATCGTGAAGTCGGGGGGCAAGGAGCTGGCGCTCGAGCTCGAGGCGCGCGGCTACGACTGGCTCATCGACGAGCCCGCGTCGGTGGGAGGGTGACGTGAGCACGGCGACGTATCGCGAGCACTTTGCCACCGTCCCGCCCGAGGGGCCGGCCTGGCTCGCCCCGCTGCGCGGCCGGGCAATGGAGGCGCTGGACGGCTACGGCTTCCCGACGCCGAAGAACGAGGACTGGCACTTCACCAACCCCGCCCCGATCACCGAGGGGGCCTTCACGCCCATGCAGCCGGCGTTAGGCACGGTGACGCCGGCCGACCTCCTCCCCTGGCTGGTGGGGCACGCGGAGTGGCCGGTGGTGGTCTTCGTGAACGGCCGCTTCGCCCCGGCGCTGTCTCGCCTGGAGGCGCTTCCGGCGGGCGTGCGCGTCCTGTCGCTCGCCTCGGCGCTGCACGAGGAGCCGACGCTCCTGGAGCAGCACCTGGGCAAGCTGGCTGCCTTCGAGAGCCAGGCCTTCGCGTTCACCGCGCTCAATACGGCGATGATGCGCGACGGCGCGGTGCTGCACGTTGCCAGGGAGACCGAGGCCACGACGCCGATCCACCTCCTCTTCGTTTCCGATGCCGGCGCGGAGGGGGGCGTGTCGTACCCGCGCAACCTGGTCGTGCTGGAGCGCCATGCCCGCGCGACCATCGTGGAGCAGTACGTCTCGCTGGGTGACGCGCGCTACCTGACCAACAGTGTCACGGAGTGCGCGCTGGCCGACGGCGCCACGCTGCACCACTACCGCCTGCAGCGCGAGGGAAGGAAGGCGTTCCACGTGGGGCACGTGGAGACGTCGCAGGGACGCGACTCGCACTACGTGTCGTTCTCCTTCGCCACCGGGGCGTCGCTGTCGCGCACCAACATCTACACGATGCTTGCCGGCGAGGGGTGCGGGGCCACGCTCAACGGACTGTACATGCTGGATGGCGACCAGACCTGCGACCACCAGACGCGCATCGAGCACGCGGAGCCCAACTGCTATTCGCGCGAGATGTACAAGGGGATCCTGGACGGCACCTCGCATGGCGTCTTCAACGGCAAGGTCTACGTCCGTCCCATCGCCCAGAAGACCGACGGGAAGCAGACCAACAAGACGTTGCTGCTCTCGGACCGCGCGCGCATCGACACCAAGCCGCAGCTCGAGATCTTCGCCGACGACGTGAAGTGCACGCACGGCGCCACCGTGGGCAAGCTGGACCAGCTCTCGGCGTTCTACATGAAGTCGCGCGGGGTTGGCGCCGACACCACGCGGCGCCTGCTCACCTATGCCTTTGCCGCCGAAGTGCTCGAGACGATCGAACTCGAGCCGCTCAAGGACGATCTCGAGCGGTTGACGCTGCAGCGGTATCTGTGATGGGACGGGAGACGGGAGACGGGCGACGGGAGACCTCCTTATGACCCAGGTCGTGAGCGCCGAGCTGGATGTCGAGCGGATCCGGGCGGACTTTCCCATCCTCGACATGGAGGTGCGGGGGAAGCCGCTGGTGTATCTCGACAACGCGGCCACCTCGCAGAAGCCGCGCAGCGTGATCGACGCGCTCACGCACTACTACGAGGCCGAGAACGGGAACATCCATCGCGGGGTGCACTATCTCAGCGAGAAGGCCACCGAGCAGTACGACCTCACGCGCGAGACGGCGCGCCGCTTCTTCAACGCGCGCCATGCCCACGAGCTGATCTTCACGCGCGGCTCCACCGAGGGCATCAACCTCGTCGCGTCGTCGTTCGGGCAGGCCTTCGTGAAGGCGGGCGACGAGATCGTGATCTCGACCATGGAGCACCACTCCAACATCGTCCCCTGGCAGATGCTCTGCGAACGCACGGGGGCGGTGCTCCGGGTCATCCCGGTCACCGACGCGGGTGAGCTGGACATGGACGGCTACCGTGCCCTGCTCTCGGAGCGCACGCGGCTGGTCGCGGTCGTCCACGTCTCCAATGCGTTAGGCACCATCAACCCGGTGGCCGAGGTCGTGCGGCTGGCGCATGACGCGGGCGCCGCCGTCCTCCTCGATGGGGCGCAAGCCGCCCCGCATGCCCGCGTGGACCTGCAGGCCCTCGACTGCGACTTCTTCACCTGCTCGGGGCACAAGATGCTGGGCCCCACCGGTGCCTCCATCCTGTACGGCAAGGAGTCGTGGCTCGACCGCATGCCCCCATGGATGGGCGGCGGTGACATGATCGACCATGTCTCCTTCGAGCGCACCACCTACGCCAGGCTCCCCTCCAAGTTCGAGGCCGGAACTCCATCGATCGGCGACGTCGTGGCCTACCGCCACGCCTTTGAGTACCTGGAGCAGGTGGGGATGGATCGCGTCGCGGCCCACGAACACGCCCTCCTGGCCTACGCCACAGAGCGCGTGCAGGAGGTCCCGGGGCTTCGCGTCGTGGGGACCGCTGAGAACAAGGCGGGGGTCCTGAGCTTCGTGATGGACTGCGCCCATCCGCACGACATCGGGACGATCCTGGACGGCCACGGGATCGCGGTGCGGGCGGGCCACCATTGCGCGCAGCCGCTCATGCGCCGCCTCGGCCTCCCTTCGACGGCCCGGGCATCGTTCTATCTCTACAACACGCGTGACGAGGTGGATGCCCTCGTGCTCGCCCTGCACCACGTGCGCGAGGTCTTTGCCTGACGATGAACCTGGGGAACCTCTACCAGGACGTGATCCTGGAGCACAACCGGAGCCCGCGGACCTGGGGCGAGCTCGCTCCTCCGTCGGCGCGCGCCGACGGACGCAACCCGATGTGCGGGGACGAGGTGACGGTCTGGCTCAGGCTCCAGGACGACCGCGTGGCCGACGTCTCCTTCGTGGGAACGGGCTGCGCCATCTCCAAGGCGTCGGCGTCGATGATGACCCAGGCGGTCAAGGGAAAGTCGCGCGCCGAGGCGGAGGCGCTCTTCGAGCGCTTCCACGCGATGGTGACCGGGCACGTGGCCGACGCGGCGGCCGATCCACTGCTCGGCAAGCTCAAGGTCTTTTCGGGCGTGGCGCGCTTTCCCGCGCGGGTGAAGTGCGCGTCGCTGGCCTGGCATGCGATGAAGGAAGCGCTCGATGCGCCGGGCGCGGCCTCGGCCATCCGGGACCACGCATGAGTGCTCCGACGGCCGCGCGCGTGGCCGTCGCCCGGCTGCACGACCTGGCCCCCGGCGCGCTGCTGAGCGTTGGAACCCCCGATGGACGCCGAGTGGTGCTGATGCGAGTGGGCCGCGACGTTGCCGCGCTCGAGGACCGATGCCCACACCAGGCCATGCCGCTCTCGTCAGGCGAGCTGCTCGCCGACGGGACGATCGAATGCCCCTGGCACGGCGCACGATTCGAGTGCGCGACCGGGCGGTGCGTGCAGGGGCCGGCTACCGACGACGTGCCGCGCCACGAGGTGGAACTGGGCGCCGATGGGACGATCTACCTGCTGATGCCTCCCGCCCGTCCAGAGGACGGGCAGGCATGACGTGCGCGGCACCCGCTTGCTGACCACCCCGCCCCTCGCCCCACCTCAACAAGCTGCTCCCCGCTCACCACCGGTCCGCACCACACGGAACGCGTCCCCAGAACCGGCACGTCATGCGCGCGCTCCCCGCCTCAGCGTCCACCCCGCCCCACCCCGTTGGCGTTAGCGCGCCCCCGCCCCACCTCCCTCCGTTACGCCGTCGCCCGGCGTCCCTCGTACGCCTCCGCAACCTCCTCCACCCCCCAAGTACCCAGGGACGGGGCGACAGCGCGATACGGATGAATGGCCCGAACGCCGCTCCTGCTCTTCCGATCGAAGAAGCCGGAGCGCCGAAGCGATGCCTCGAGCACCCACTCCCAACCGACGCGCGCATGGAACTCGCGCTCGGTCAGTCCCAGCAACTCGTGCATCCAGCGGCGGGCATCCGCCGCCGATGATTCGTCGGCCGCCACCACGCGATTGAGCGCGGTGCGATCGGCGGCCAGGTCGGCGAGCGCCCCGGCCCGCTGCCATTCCAGCGCCCCCCAGTCGCCGAGCTGCCGCAGCTGCTCGCGAACGCTATAAGGGAGGAATGACACTTCATTGCGTCGCAGCGCGGGGCGCGTGAACAGGTCGGAGAGGGTGCGCGAGAGCGTGGACAGGCGTGTGCGCTTCACCAGCCAGTCGACCAGGTCGCTGGGCGTGGGGCGCGGCCGCGCGGCCACCGCGCGCAGGATCGGATCGGCTCCCTCGACATCGGCCAGCCCGAAGATCACGCAGGTGCGCGGAAGCCGGCGCGTGGCCCGCATCCCGGAGTCCTCGCCCGTCAGGATGCAGAGCGGACACCACGGTGCCACTTCCAGCTCCGACTTCACGTCGTGCGTGGTGGGGCGGCGGTGGCAGGCGTCGAGCAGCGCGACCGACCCCAGTTCGGGCGAGAGGTCGTTCAGCCGGCGCGCCATGCGATAAGGCGGCTCGAGGATCAGGAGCGACGAGGTCTGCATGGAAGGGACGTTAGGATGGGCGTGGAGGGGTGTACACTCGTACAACTACCAGTCGTGCCGCGTCGCGACCGAGTGACGGAGGCGCAACGGTCCGTCGACGATGCGGCGCCGGCTGGCCTTGAACGCGGCGAGGGCGCTCGCTTGAGCGCCCTCGCCGCATGCTGTCGCCTCACTGCTCCTATTCGTCCGTTCGACGAACCGGCAGGCCCGGCTCAGGGCGGCGGCCCTTCCTCCAGCATGCCGTCCGTTCCGCCGGTGCGGGAAATCCCCCCCTCGATCTCCCCATCGCTCTCTCCCTCCGGCGGAAGCATGATGGCAAAGCGCATCAACCCCCACTCGGTCGTGATCCCCAGCGCCTTCCGGATCGACGCCCGGTGGAACTCCACGGTGCGTGGCGAGACGCCGATCTCGTCGGCGATCTCGTTGGTCGACTTGCCGTCCCCGATGAGCCGCAGGATCTGCAGGTGCCGCGGGGTGAGTCGGTCGAGGGCCGGATGCTGCAACGCCGCCTGGTCGCGAAATGACCGGCGCGGTACGCGGGGCGAGATGAAGAGCTTTCCGGCGAGCACGGCCTCGATGGCGCCGTTGAGCTCCTCTGCCGACGCCTCCTTGGGGATGAAGCCGTGCGCCCCCTTCTGCAGCGCCAGGTCGGCCAGGGCGCGGTCCACGTGCATCGTGACCACCAGGACCTTGAGGGCGGGGAAGGCGGCGGTGATGTCGGGGAGGAGTTCCAGTCCGTTGCGATGGGGCATGGAGAGGTCGAGCAGGAGGATGTCCGGGCGCGTGCGCTCGATCTCGTTCATCACCTCGCGCCCATCGTTCACCACGCCCACTGCCATGTACGCTGGCTTGAGCAGCGAGCGGAGCCCGTGGCTCATGAGCGGATGATCGTCGCAGATCAGGACGGCGGCACGGCGCATGGTGCTCTCCTTACCCTTTCAGTGGTACGCTGACGCGAACGGTCGTTCCCTCTCCCGGCTTGGACCAGAGCTCGTAGCGTCCCTCTGCCAGGCGCGTGCGTTCCGCCATGGAAATGAGCCCCAACCCCGCGCTGGTGGCGGGATCGGACGCCTCGAAGCCGCGCCCGAAGTCCTGGATGGTGACGACGATGTCGGCGGGGGTGGCGCGCACGCCGATGCAGGCGCGCCGGGCCCCCGAGTGCTTGGTGACGTTTCGCAGCCCTTCCTGCACGATGCGATACACCAGGAGCGATCGCTCGCGCGACAGGTGCTCGGCGCGCCCCCCGTCATCGAAGGTGGTCTCGATCTCGATCCCCGACGATCGGGTCACGTCGCTGGCCAGCTGCGACAGCGCCGGAAGGAGCCCCGCCTGGTCGATGATGGCGGGGTGCAGCCGGTGCGCCACGCGCCGCAGCATCACTCCCAGGTCCTGGAGCTCGGTGCGCAGCGCCTCCACCCGCACGGGCGTGCGTTCGACGTGAGCGGCCGCGGCGAACTCGCCCGAGTCCCACTCGCTCAGTTCGTGCTGCAGCATGGCGACGCGCTGGAGCGCATCGTCGTGCACCTCGCGGGCCACCCAGGCGCGTTCTTCTTCGTGCGCCTCGAGGAGCTTCTTGGCGTAGGTGCGATGCAGCCGCAGGTTGTGCCGCTGGTAGATGAAGAGCGCCGCAGCGAGCGCCGCCAGGATGACGGCGACCGCGGCAGCCGCGGCTACGTAGATCCAGAAGAGCTCTTTGGAATCGGGCATCGCATGCCACGCCACACCAGCAGGAAGGCGATGATGTCGCCGACGTCACGCACCATGTGCACGCGACGCATGGACTGCAGGTCGGAGCGCCCCATGGCGGCCAGGATGGGATCGGTCGCGGCCAACAGGCCGAAGTACAGCAGGATGCCGAGCGTCGCCCAGAGCCAGTCCTTCTCCCAGACGCGCTCCGGGGAGTCGTTCAGGTTGGCGATGAGGGTGTACGCCGTGCACGCCATGAGCACCACGCTGCGGAACGGGCCGGAGAAGGTCCCGAACGTGGTCGTCTCGCCCGCCAGGATGGTGATGCCGACGATGGTCCCGATGAACAGCGGGATCGAGACGCGCACCGCCAGCCGCATCACGGGACGCGGCTGCCAGTACGACAGCGCCCAGAGCAGCACCGAGTCTTCCACCGGCTCGATGTAGCTGAAGAACCAGAGATTGGGGCCACGCGTGAGGAGGATCGCGATCTGGCACAGGTCCGAGATGAAGAAGATCAGGAACCAGATCGCGATCCAGCGACGTGCGAGTGACGCCTGTCCCCAGGTGCGCAGGACGGCCGACAACGGCAACAGCTGCGCGAGCGTTGCCGAGATGGGCGCTATGAGATCCTGTGGCTGCAAGGACGGAGGGAGAGCGTCCGGAACCGTTCGCCAGCGTTAGAGTGCGAGGTCCGGCGGGCACCAGGGCGGGCACGGCCAGTGCCGGTCCAGGATGACGGCATCCTCGCCGGCCAGCGCCACCGCGGAGGCCGAGCGCCGCTTGCCGTACGACGACCTGGTGAGGATGTCGTTGCCGTTGCCGTCCACGCCGACCAGGACGATCTGGTAGTGCCCGTTCTCGTCGATGCCGTGGTAGTAGCGCAGCCCCACGCACCCAGGCTGCGACAGTAGCGCCTGGATCCCATCGCCCCAGAAGAAGCCGCCCTTTTCCGAGGCGGGCGACACCTTGCGGAATCGCTCGGTGTAGGCCTTGGCCTCGGCAAGGGTGATGCGCTGCGAGTCCTTAGGCGGTAGCGCCTTGGCTCCCGGGCGCTTGCCGCCCCCCTTCTTCTTGCGCGATCCCTGCGACGTGGACGGCTTGCGAGCGGGCATGTCTGGCCTCTGCGGATGACTGGGAAACGAGTGGACCGGGGGTTGGGCCCCGGGGCGCGCGCGTGACGCGCGAGGCGGTGCTCAGCCTCGCAGGACGCTCGCTTCCTCGGGACAGTACGGCGGACACGGCCAGTGCCGGTCCAGCGTGGAGGTGCCGCCGTCGAGAAGGTCGTTGCCGTTCGCATCGGCGGCAACCAGGACGAGCGCGCGGCGCCCCCCCTCGTCGCGCGCGTGGTAGTAGCGCAGGAACTCGGCGTCGGGGCGGCTCAGGAGCGCCAGCACGGCGCGCTTGGAGAAGAGGCCACCGATCGCACCCTCCTCGGGCACGCGGGCCGCAGCGGCCGTACTCTCCCCGCGATGGCGTCGGGTCATCTCGGCGGCCTGCACGGGGTCGATGCCGTGCTCGCGGTCGGGGCGAAGCGGAGGAATGGTCATGATCGTGCGTGGTGCGAGGGTACGCGCCTCACGGCGCCGCGGCGTGACCGGGCGACGCGCGAGAGGAAGGGGTGACTGGAGCCTACGCCCTCGAGGCTCGTGCGGACACTGGGGGTAACCCTAGTGCTTGGCTGGACGCTTCGCGACCCGATAGACTCCCCCGCGCCGCGGCGGCCACCTGGCCGGCGCGCCACGCGCCCCTAGCACCGCCTTCGCCTCGTCACGACATGCCCTACGCGCTCGCGATCATCCGCTACCGCCGCCCCCTGGACGAGGTGGTGGCCAACACCGACGACCACCGCGCCTACCTCCGCCGGCTGCACGCCGACGGGACGCTCCTGGCCTCCGGCCCGTTTGACCCGCGCACGGGCGGCGCCCTCCTCCTGCGACTCCCCGAGGGCGATGTGCAGCGCGCGCTGGACGCCATCCGCGACAACGACCCCTTCTGGCAGCGAGGAATTGCCCAGTACGAGCTGCTTCCGTGGAACCCGGTGATCGGCGCGGACGGACTCGAGGCGCTCGGTCGTCAGGGTGGTCGCTAGGGGTACGCACCGGGCGACGCGCCGCGCCTCAACAGAGGTGCACCGCCATGGCCTTGAAGGTCGCCCACGCCTCCTCGCCCTCGCGCAGCCCCAACTCGTGCACCGAGCGTGACGTGAGCCCGGCGACCAGCGGAACGCCACCCACGTCGAGCGTTACGCGCGCATAGGCCCCGAGGAGCGAGACTTCCTCGATCCGCCCGTGAAAGAGGTTGCGGGCGGACGAGGCGTGCGGTTCGCGCGAGATGACCACCTCCTCGGCGCGGATCACGGCATAGGCGGCGCTGCCGTCGGGGATGGGGCCAACGGCGTACAGCGTGAGCCCTCCCGTGCTGAACTCCACCGCGTGCATCGACCCGAAGGCGACACCGGGCGGCCCCTCGATCCAGTCCGGGTGGCTGTCGGCCAGGACCCGCACGGTCCCGGCCAGGACATTCTCCGCCCCCAGGAACTCGGCGATGTAGGGCGAGGCGGGACGCCGGAAGACGTCGGCGGGGGGACCCGACTGCAGCACGCGCCCCTTGTCCAGGAGGACCGCCACGTCGCCGAGGAGGCCGGCCTCGGTGAAGTCATGCGTGACCTGCAGCACGGTCAGCTGCCACTCGCGGTGAATGGCCCGCACCTCGCGCCGCGTGCGCGTGCGCCGAGACGGGTCGAGGGCGCTGAACGGCTCATCGAGCAGCAGGATCCGCGGGCGCCGCGCAAGCGCCCGCGCCAGGGCCACGAGCTGGCGCTCCCCCCCCGACAAGCTCACGACGTCGCGATGGCGCAGCGCGGCCAGGTCGAAGCGGCGCACCACGTCGTCCACCGCGGACGCGTCGGAGGCCCCGTAGGCGACGTTGTCCTGCACGGAAAGGTGCGGAAAGAGGTAGCCGTGCTGGTACACGAGCCCCACGCCTCGCTGCTCCGGGGCCAGGCGGGCTGCGTCGGCGCCTGACAGCTGCAAGGCGCCGCCGGTGAGCGGGACGACGCCCGCCAGCGCCTCCAGCAGTGTCGTCTTTCCCGACCCCGCCGGGCCGATCACCACGCCGTACGCGCCCTCGGGGACGTGGAATGACACCCCCTCGAGCCGGAAGTCGCCCTGCCGGGCGGCGAGTTCGCGCGCGACGATCATCCCATCCCCCCGGGATTGGTAATGGCGTCGCCGCGCAGTGCGCGCAGGAGCGCCAGGGGCACGAGCGCCAGGAGCACGAGCACGGCGGCGACGGGTATGGCCTCCCCCAGGCCGAAGGTGGTGAAGCGGTCGTAGCTCAGGACACTGACAACCTTGGGATTGTACGTTAGGATGACGATGGCGCCGAACTCGCTCACGGCGCGCGCCCACATCACCACCGCGGAGGCGAGGAGGCCGCGCCCCGCCAGCGGCAACGTGATGCGCCGGAAGACGCGCCACGCCCCGTCGCCCAGCGTGCGGGCCACCGACTCGTAGCGCGGGTCGACGCGGGCGAACGCCTCCCGCGCACCGCTCACGAAGAGCGGCGCCGACACGAACAGCATGGCGGCGACGATGCCCACCGGTGTCCCCACCACGCGCACCCCGGCCAGGAGGAGCGCGCCGCCCACCGCGCTTTCGCGGCCGAGGACGAGCAGGAGGGCGATGCCGGCCACCGGGTGCGGAATGACGAGTGGAAGGTCGAGCAGCGCGGAGAGCATCGCGCGCCCCCGAAACCGCCGGCGCGCCAGCAGGTAGGCCAGGGGGGTCCCCAGCGTGACGCCCAGGAAGGTGGCGACCGTCGCGGTGATGGCGGTGAGCGTCAGTGCCGCGCGCAGCTCTCCGTCGCTCCCGAGCCGGCGAACGCCGGGGGCGCTTCCCTGAACGACCAGCTCCCCGATGGGGAGGACGAGGAAGAGGAGCAGGAGCGACGCGCCCAGCGCCGGCACGAGCGTGCCCACCGCCAGGAGCCGCCTGACGCCGCTCATCGGTGAGTGCTCGCCCGACGGGCGGGCCTCGCGGAAGCTGCTGTAAGCATGACGCCGAATCTCTCGACTAACACCGTGCGTACGCCATCCCGGAGGCGCTGACCCGTATATTCGGGCAGCCGTCGCGCCGCATACTCGCCACCCGCCCCTCATGCTCGCTGTCGACATTCGCGCCATCGGCAAGCGCTACGAAGGCCACGTCGCCGTCCGCGACCTCACGCTGCAGGTCCCCCGCGGTTCGGTGTACGGGTTGCTGGGCCCCAACGGGGCCGGCAAGACGACGACGATCCGCATGATCCTGAACATCATCGCCCCCGACCAGGGCGAGATCCTGCTCAATGGAGCGCGCAACACCGAGCGCGGTGTCCTGGACCGGGTGGGGTACCTCCCCGAGGAGCGCGGCCTGTACAAGAAGATGCAGGTGCGCCGCCTGCTGCGATTCCTGGCCGAACTGAAGGGGGTTCGCGGCAAGGAGGCCGACCGCCGCATCGACACGTGGCTCGACCGCCTGGACCTGCGCACGAACGGCAAGGACTGGGGCGAGGCCAAGGTGGACGAACTGTCGCGCGGGATGCAGCAGAAGGTGCAGTTCATCGGGACGCTGCTGCACGACCCCGACCTCGTCATCCTCGATGAGCCGTTCAGCGGGCTCGATCCGATCAATGCGCAGGCGCTCAAGGACACCGT
>CAZVDJ010000081.1:0-11161 GCA_964626245.1 uncultured Gemmatimonadaceae bacterium | reverse complement strand
CCCCTGAAACACCCGGGGGCAACCCGTCAATCCTTGGCGCGATCGAGGTACTCGCCGGTGCTCGGATTGACGCGTACACGCTCGCCCGTCCCGATGAATTCGGGGACGTTGATCGTCACGCCGTTCTCGAGCTTGGCCGGCTTGTACGAGGCCGTCTTCGTCGCGGTCTTCATCACCGGCGACGTCTCGACGATCTCGAACGTGAGGTACTGCGGCAGCTCGATCCCGATGGGACGTCCGTCGTAATACTCGGCGATGATCTTCATGTTGGGCACCATCCACGGGGCGTTGTCGCCCAGCGCCTCGGTGTCCATCTCGATCTGGTCGTAGTTCTCCAGATTCATGAAGTGGTACGTGTCACCGCCCTGGTAGAGGAACTCCAGCTCATGCGTTTCCATCGACGCCTTCTCGATCGAGTCGTCGGCGCGGAAGCGATGCTCGAAGTTCGACCCCGTGCGGAGGTTCCGCATCTTCGTCTGCACCATCGCGCGCAGGTTCCCCGGCGTGTGATGGCGGAAATCGATCACGCGGCATGGATCGTTCTCGAAGACGATCACCATGCCCTTGCGAATCTGTGTGGCTGGTACGGCCATGACCTAACGAGCTCCGCCGGATGTGGGCGCGCGCGGCTAGCGCCGCGTATCTTGCGACAGCCTCGGATTTTAGCCGGGCAACGCACCCTTGGCAAGTCGGGCCAGGTGCGGGGACAGCGCCCCCCACACGTTCCGCGCGACCCGCTTGGCCCCCTCCTCGGTCGGGTGGATGCCATCCCCCTGATTGTACCGCCGCACCCCCGCCACCCCGTCGAGCAGGAAGGGGATCAGCCCCACCCCTTCGGCACGCGCAACCGCGGGGTAGTTCTCGCGGAAACGGCGCGTGTAGTCGTCGCCTAGGTTGGGGGGCGCCTCCATCTGCACCAGGAGAACGGTCGCGGCCGGAAGGACGCGCCGGACCGTGCGCACGATCGCCACCAGGTTGGCGCGCGTCGAGTCGACATCCAGCCCCCGCAGCCCGTCGTTCGCCCCGGTCTCGATCATCACCAGGTCGGCGCGCTCTCGAAGGAGCCACTCCAGCCGGCGAAGCGCCCCGGCCGACGTCTCGCCGCTCAGCCCGGCGTTCACGATCCGAACCCCGTACCCCGCCGAGTCGGCCATGCGCTGAAGGACGGCCGGATAGGCGTCGTTCGGGTCCAGTCCCAGGCCGGCCGTCAGCGACGTTCCGATCAGGAGCGCGACCGGAACCGCCGAGCGCCCGGCCCTCGCCCCCTCCCCCGACGAATCTCCGGCAGCGGAAGCGGCACCGGACATGGCATCGGCGCGTATATCCGCTGACGCAGGGGCGCTCGCCGTTGCGACGGTATCTTTCGCGCCGTCACCCGGCGCTTCCGACGGGGCACATCCGGCGGCTACCAGCAGGACCGGCGCCAGCAGCGCCGGACCGATGACCATTCTGACCAGGACTCGCATGCTCGAAGCTCGAGGGCTCACGAAGGAATTCGACAGCGGCACTCATCGCCTTACGGTGCTGCGCGACGTGACGTTCCGTGTCCCTACCGGAGCGCTGGTCGCGATCGTCGGGCCCTCGGGGAGCGGCAAGACGACGCTGCTGGGGTTGCTGGCCGGCCTTGATACCCCGTCGCGCGGACAGGTGCTCCTGGACGACGCCGACCTGACCGCGATGACGGAAGACCAGCGCGCGCAGCTGCGCGGAGCGAAAGTTGGGTTCGTCTTCCAGTCGTTTCAATTGATCCCGACGCTGACGGCGATCGAGAACGTCCAGGTTCCGCTGGAACTGCGCGGCGAGAGCGGGGCGGCGGCGCGCGCACGCGCCCTCCTGGAACGCGTGGGGCTGGGCGACCGACTGGACCACTTTCCGTCGCAGCTGTCGGGCGGCGAGCAGCAGCGAGTCGCCATCGCGCGCGCCTTCGTGAACCAGCCGCGCATCCTGTTCGCCGACGAACCCACGGGCAACCTCGATGGCAACACCGGAGCGCGGATCGTGGCGTTGCTCGAGGAGCTGAATCGCGAATCGGGATCGACGGTCGTCCTGGTGACGCACGACCTGGCGCTGGCCGAGCGCACGCAGCGGGTGATCCGGCTGGCCGATGGCATCGTGGTGGAGGACCGGATGACGGCCAATGCGACGGCGGGCGATGCCACGCCGCTTCCCGACGAAGCCGAGGCACCCTCGCGATGAGCACCCCCCTTCCGCCGGTACAACCGGGCAGTCGCTGGCGCGCGCTGGTCTCGCTCGCATGGCGCGAGTCACGCTCCACGCGCCGCCGCCTCCTGCTGTACATGTCATCCATCTCGCTCGGCGTCGCGGCGCTGGTGGCGATCGACTCGTTTGCGGGCAACATCAACCGCTCGGTGCGCGCCCAGTCGCGTGCGCTGGTGGGAGGCGACGTGTCGTTTGGCTCTCGGCAGGCGTGGAGCCAGAAGGCCACCGCGCTGTTCGACTCGCTGGGCAAGGCGGGGACGGCGCTCGCGCGGCAGACGAGCTTCGCGTCGATGGCGACGAAGGTGACGAGCGATTCATCGCAGGCCGGCGCCACGCGGCTGGCGCAGGTGCGCGCGGTGACCCAGGCCTACCCGCTGTACGGCGAGGTGACCACCGACCCGGCCGGGCGCTGGGGCGACCTGCACGAACGCCGCGTGGTGCTGGTGGATCCGTCGCTCCTGATCGCGCTGGATGCGAAGGTGGGCGACACGTTGCAGCTGGGGTACGCGCGCTTCGAGATCGCGGGGTCGCTGGTGAACGTTCCGGGCGACCCGGGGATGTCGGCGGCCATCGGGCCGCGCCTGTACATCGCCGACCGCTACGTGGCCGACACGCGGCTGCTCACCTTCGGGAGCCGCGCCGAATACGATGCCTATGCCCGCCTCCCGCAGGGGACGGATGCGGCGGCCTGGGTGAGCGGGCTGCAAGTGAGCCTGGACTCGGCAAACGTCCGGGCCCGCACGGTATCGGAAAGCGAGCTGTCGATCACGGAGTCGATCGAGCAGCTGGCGAACTTCCTGGGGATCGTGGGGATCGTGGCGCTCCTGCTGGGGGGCGTGGGCGTGGCGAGCGGGGTGAATGCGTGGGTGGCGCGCAAGATCGACATCGTGGCGGTGCTGCGCTGCGTTGGGGCGACGAGCCGCCAGGTGCTCCTGATCTACGCCACGCAGGCGGCGCTCATGGGGCTGGTGGGGGCCACGGTGGGGGCGGCGATCGGCGTGGGCATCCAGTTCATGCTGCCCCGCCTGCTGTCCGACGTCCTGCCGCTCGACGTGCAGGTGCAACTCGAGCCGGGGGCGATCGCCCTGGGGATCGGCCTGGGGGTGTGGATTGCCCTCGCCTTCGCGCTGCGACCGCTCGTGGCGCTGCGCCGGATCTCCCCGCTCCAGGCGATCCGCCGCAACGTCACGCCACCGCGTGCCGGGGGCGTGGACGTGGCGCTCTGGCTGGTGAACCTCTTCATCGCCGCCACGGTGGTGGGGATCTCGGCCACACGCGCCACCGAAGCCGAGGAGGTGGTGGGATTCAGCAGCGGGATCGCCGGCGTGCTGGTGCTGCTGGTGCTCAGCGCGGCGCTGCTCTCGCGCGTGGCGCGCGCCAGCGTGAGCGCGCGCTGGCCGTACGTGGTGCGCCAGGGCGTGGCCAACCTGTACCGGCCGGCCAACCAGACTCGTTCGGTGGTGCTGTCGTTAGGGTTCGGTGCCTTCCTCGTGACCACGCTGTACCTGGTGCAGAGCAACCTGCTGGCGCAGCTGCGCACCACCGAGGAGGCGTCGCGCGGCAACCTGCTCTTCTTCGACGTGCAGGACGATCAGGGGGCCGGTGTCGACTCGATCGTGCGCGGCGCCGGGATCGAGGTGCTGCAGCGCACGCCGATCGTGACCATGCGCATTGCCGAGGTGAACGGGAAGACGGTGGCCGAGCTGGCCCCGCCGCGCCCCACCGACACCATGGAAGTCTCGGGGAGCGATCGCGAGCGCGCGGACACGGCGGGGGCCAACGCCCCGCGCGGGCCGTCGCGCTGGGCGCTGCGGCGTGAGTACCGCTCCACGTACCGCGACTCGCTGATGTCCGGCGAGACGCTCACCATCGGCACGTGGTTCGGGGAAACGCCCGCGCCCGCCGGCAAGCCGGTCGACGAGGTGTCGCTCGAGATCGAGGTGGCCGACGCACTGCAGGTCGCGCTGGGGGACGTGATCACGTGGGACGTGCAGGGGGTGAAGATCCCGACGCGCGTCACGAGCTTCCGGCAGGTGAACTGGGCGCGCTTCGAGCCCAACTTCTACGCCGTCTTCCCCAGCAAGACGCTGGAGACGGCACCAAAGATGATCGTCCTGCTCGCCGCGTCGCAGGATCCACGCGCGGCCGCGCAGGTGCAAAGCCAGGTGGTGCGGCGCTTTCCCAACGTGGCCTCGCTGGACCTGACGCTGGTGCGGCGCACCGTCGCGGAGATTTCCAACCGTGCGTCGCTCGCCATCCGCTTCCTGGCGATCTTCTCGCTCGCGATGGGAATTCCCGTCCTCTTCTCGGCCGTCGCGGCCACGCGCCGCGAGCGCGTGCGCGAGGGCGTGCTGCTCAAGACGCTGGGGGCGACCCGCGCGCAGATCGGGCGGATCCTCGTCTCCGAGTACACCGTGCTGGGGGTGCTGGGCGCGATGTCCGGCCTGCTGCTCTCCTTTGGGGGAGCATGGGCCATCATGCGCTACGTCTTCGAACGCCCCTTTGCCGCGGCCACCGGCCAGGCGCTCGCGATCGCCGTGGCGATGATGGCCATGGCGGTGGCGATCGGGATGCTGAGCGGGCGCGACGTCTTCAAGGAGACGGCAATGACTGCGCTGCGGGAGACTTGAGACGGCAGAAGACGAGATTCGAGAAGACGAGAGGGGGGCGCCGGATGGGCGCCCCCCTTCGATCGTCTGCTGATGGTGACCGCTCGGCTCGCCCCCGTTAGGTGCGTGCGGCGGCGGGCGGTTATTGCGCCCGCAGGATGGCCACGGTCGCGTAGTCGCTGGTGATGTTGCCGCCGGTGGGGGCCTGCATGCGGAGCTGGATCTGCGGGGAAGCGCCGGTGCGCTGCAGGCGGAAGTAGTTGCCCGAGCTCGACAGCGCGCGCGTTGTCGTCGTTCCGGGGAGCGCCGTGACGAGCAGCGGGAACGTGCCGTTGTTGGAGCCACTCATGGCGTCACGCATGTTCCAGCTCAGGTAGCCGTAGCGCGGCGCCAGCCCGCTGACGGACAGGCCGTCAGCGTAGTTGGCGATGAGCCAGCCGGCGATGATCTGCTCGAACTGCGCCCCCTGCGCGCGCGCCATGAGGTTGGACACGTCGGTCTGCGGACCGGCGGCCAGCGCCTTGGTGAAGGCGCGCGCGGAGCCGTTGCTGTAGTGATCGAGCACGTAACGGAGGAGCGCCCAGCTGGCACCGCGCGGGGCGAGCTGGATGCGGTTCTGCGCACTCACGGGGGCCGACGTGTCGGGACGCACCATCCAGCGTTGCAGCCGCGACAGGTTCTGGCGGAACCAGGCGTTGTAGTTGTCCGCCTGCGCGGGCGTGGGATTCACGTCACCGTAGCGCAGGCGCTGGAAGTCGCCGAAGTTCAGCAGGCGGCGGCCGGTGATTTCCTCCGCCAGGTGCGAGAGTGCCTCGTTGAGCCAGAAGGTCTCCAGCGCCTCGACCGCCGGGTTGTACTGCCGCACCCCCTGGTTGATCATGTGCTGGAACTCGTGCGCGATCACGCCGCGCGTGCCCTGCCGCACGGTGACGGTGGTGCGCACGTTGTTGAACTGGCCGGTGGGGTCGGGCGAGAGCAGGTAGAAGATCTCCTGCTCGTTGGTCTGGTTGCGGCAGTCGTTGGAGCTGGGGTACTCCGACTTCTTGATCAGGTCCGATCCGAAGAAGAACCCGGCCGTGAAGCCCGACGAACCGGAGGGGGTGAGCTTGTTCACCTCCGGCGTGTAGAGAATGGTGATGCGCCCGTCGTTGTTGATGTCGGTTGGCGCGCCGAACCAGGCCGTGTCGGCCGGAAAGATCAGCGTATCGAACTCGCTGGCAATCTGGTTGTAGTCGGTGACGGTGAAGCCGCCCGACGGCGCCGCGATGTCCTCGACGATCACCGCACGCGTCGACTGCGCGCGCACCACGCCCTTGACCGTGATGAAGTCGCGGCAGATGTCCTTTCCGTCGGCCAGGTTGGGAACCCGGATGGTGACGGTGTCACCCACCGCGGCAACGGCCGCCGAGACCGCGAGCGAGGGGGCCGACCGCGCGTAGGCGACATCGGCCCGCTGTCGCGCGGCCGCGCGTACCGCGCCGGACAGGCGCTCGTACTCGAAGGCCCGCAGCCGCTCGTGCAGGCCGTCGGCGCGCGCCGCTTCCTGCGCCTGCAAGAGGAGGCGCGGATCCAGCTGCGCCTGCACGTCGGGGGCGTTGAGTGCCGCGGCGACCGGTGCCTGGAGGGCGCTCGTCCCCGCGGCCGCGGTGGCCATCGTGTATTGCAGCGCGTCGTCCTGCACGGGGCGCGTGTTGGCACCCACCACCACGAAATCGCTCGTGGCCGTGGTGGCGGCCAGCGTGATGCACGCGACTGCGGCGCCACCAGTCACGATCTTCACCTCGCCCACCGCGAGCGAGACGGGGGTGGTGCACGGGTTGGCGGTGACGATCACCTCGACGGTGGAGGTGAGCGAACCGGCGCTGGCCGTGACCGTGGCGGAGCCGGGCGCGACCGCGGTGAGCAGCCCGCTGGACGAGATGGTTGCGACCGCTTGGGGGGTGACGCTCCACGTGACGGCAGGCGTGGTGACCAGCCGCCCATTCCGGTCATAGAGCTTGGCCGTGAGCTGCTGGGTGGCGCCGGCGACCATGGAGGTGGTCACGACGGAGATGTTGACGACGGCGGCGGGTCCAGGAGTCCCGGGGTCGATCGGGTCGTCGCCACCGGAACAAGCCGCCAGCGCCAGGACCCCGAGGATGAGCCACTGTCTCACAAGTCGTCTCCGTCGATCTTCACGTCTCGTGCAGGGGTCGCGCGGGCGCGCAACGCCTGTCCTGCCTCTCGGGAGTGGGACACCCCACGCCCGCACTCCCTCTACAGGCCACCTGCGGTCGCGGCGCGAATCGCCAGTAACCGCGGACCCATGGCATCGGTCGCAATCCTGCGAGCGGCCCACCACTTCGAGCGCGGCCGCCCGCGCCCTGCCGCGAGGGGCTACACCCGTCGTGCGTGGGCGTTCCCGAGGTCAGCGTGCAGGCTCGACCTTGTAGAAGTCGATGCCGGCGGCCTGCTGCCCCAGTTCGACGATCCCCACGCTGGCGAGGGCACGCAGGTCGAAGACCTCCAGGATTCCCGCTTCCGACCCCCTCCCCTCCTGCGTCACGAAGGCGTACCGGCTGTCGGGCGAAATGACGACCCCGTGCACCACGCCCTTGTGCGTGGGAATGCGCGCCACTTCACGCGCAGTGGACACGTCGAAGACCGAGATGGACTTGCCGCGCTTGTTCGTCGCCACGAGGCGAGCGCCGTCGGGAGAGACGGCCAGGTTGTAGACGCCATCACCAGCGGTGATCCGGCGCCCCAGCTTCCAGCCGTCCACGTCGATCTCCACGATCTCATTGGACTTGTTGCACGCCACGTAGACCTTGCGGCCGTCGGGTGTGGGCTGCGCCCACGTCGGCGAGCACTGCACGTTGTCGGCGGACGCCATGGCCGCGTCGTGCGACGCGGCGCCGTGCCCGGCGTGCGCCGCGTGCGACATGGCGGTGGGCGCCCCCTTCATCCCCATCTCCTTCCCCTTGGCCAGGAGGAAGTGTCGCGACACCTCCAACGCCCGCGTGTCGACCTCGACCAGCATGTCATCCATCATGCAGGCCGAGTATTGCTGCGTCCCCGCGGCATTGATGCGGGAGCCGTGCGGCATGGTGCACGTCGTGATGCGCGCGATCTCGACCATGGCGTCGGTGGCGACGACCGACACCGACGACGGAACCATCTCGCCGTGCAGGTTGAAGTTCACGACGAAGGCGAGCGCCCCGTCGGGGGTGAGTTGCACCGTGGCCGGGAAGAGTCCGAGGGTGGTGCGTCCCACTTCCTCGTCATCGGCGGTGCGGAACTTCCAGAAGGTGCCGTACGGGGTGCCGTGCGCAATGCTCACGTAGTAGTGCGACCCGTCAGGCGCAAGCGCGATCCCGTGCGGCCCATTGATCTCGGTCGGCATCATCCCGACCTTGCGCTGCCGCTCCACCTTGAGCCCCTTGGGGCCGAAGCGCACGAGCGCGACCTGATCGGCCGACTCGGCGACCGTGTAGACGAGGTAGTCCTGCGTGGGCGGCGCCGCGCGCTCGGCGGCCGCGGCGGCCTGCGCCCGGGCGCTCGCCGTCGGCTGCAGCGGCGCGAGCAGCACCGCGAGCAGCACCGCGAGCAGCACCGCGAGCAGCGGCAGGTGGAGCCGCGGGAGGACGAGCGGCGGCCGGAAAGGCGCGACGAAGGATCGCATGGGCCCTGGGAGTTGGCGCACAGGCCGGCGCGGCCCGCACGTGCTGAAAGCGTAGACGGGTCACCGGGCGCGGTCAATCGCGCCCGGGCCGCCGGCATCGATCGCGCGCCAGCCGCCGCGGTCGTTAGGGGGCGCCGCGCAGCTGCCAGCTCGCCCCGACGCGAATAGTGGTGAGATCGCGGGGAACCGAGTACACCTCGGCGGTGAGCGCGGCGCGCGGCGCCAGGCGCCACTGTCCACCGACAAAGGCGGCGATACGCGAGTCGTCGATCAGGACGCGCGTGTCATCGAGCGTTCCCCCGCGCGGGGTGAAGTTCACGTTGAAGCGCGGCGAGATGGAGGTGTAGCCTCCCCCGATGTATCCGGAAAGGCGCCCGGCGCCCCGCCAACCGAGCATCACCTCGCCGCCCACCATGTCGGGTTCGTAACGGTCCTCCGACGGTTCATCGCCGTAACACGGCTGGCTGGGCGACGTGAGTTGCAGGGCGTCCTCGGAGCAGGTGATGGCGCCCTTCACCTCGCCCATCGTCGCGTGGGCGCGCAGGGTGACCCAGGTCGAGCTTCCGCCGGGCTGCTCGCGAAGTGTGCGCGACCATCCCACGGCGAGCGAGCCGAGGTTGGGAGTGGCGTCGAGGACGGTGACCGGGGGGAGATAGCTCCCTTCAAGGAAGAAGCCCCCCGGAAGCCCGACCGCGAGTCGCGGGCGCGGGAAGACCGGCGACAGGTCGGTGTTCTCGCTCTTTCGCTGGCAGTACGACGCGCGACTGATGTCTCGTCCGGGCGCAGGGACGTACGTCAGGTCGAACGAAAGGCGCACGGCGCCGGGGGCCAGTCGCTCGGAGTGCCCGGCCGGGGAGAAGGCGATGGGCGCCGCGAACCAGCCCAGGAGCTTGGCCTCGGACGAATCCTTCGGGGGGCGGCACTCGCCGCCCGCGAGGGCCTGGACCGCGGTGAGGGCGGAGAAGAAGAGCGCAGGTGCGGCCATCTCGGGACGTGTCCGGGCGTGAAGGTCGGAACAGGTTACCTGTGAAGGGATCCGGCGGCCAGAGTGCAGGCGGCTATTCGATGCGTGCGCACGCCGGACTTGCTCGCGGCTTGTGACATTCGGCTGCGGGCGGCCGTCAATTAGAGCACATTCATCTTCCCCCGACGCCAGAGGACACCCGGCGTCGGCGTTCCCCCGCATCCCCGCCCGTGCCCCGTCGCAGACTCTCCACTCCTCCCACGGCCGCTGCGCAGCCGGGCGTCACGTCGCCCGGCGCGACGCGCGGGGTGGCAGGGAGGGCGGAGGGAGACGGCCGGCCCCGCCTGGGCCCGTCGCACAGCCGGGCGCTGTTTGACCATGCGCTCGAGGCGATTCTCCTGACCACGCTGGACGGGACGGTGCTGGCGGCCAACGCAGCGGCCGCCCGCCTCTTCCTGAGGGAGCCGGACGCCATGGTGGGGCTGGGCACGCGCGAGCTGACACAGGCCGGCGACGAGCGCGTGATCGCCGCCTTCGCCACGCGCAACCGGAAGGGACGGTTTGCGGGGGCCATCCCCATGCGGCGCGCCGACGGCTCCACCTTCGAGGCCGAGATCACGTCGACGACGTTTGCCGGTGACGACGGGACGCCGCTGACCTACGTCTTCGTGCGCGACGTGAGCGAGCGGCGCGCGGCGGAACAGGCGCTGCTGGCGAGCGAGCATCGATACCGGTCGCTCGTGGAGACGACGGGGAGCGTGCTGATCGGACTTGCCCCTGACGGCATGGTGACGGAGTGGAACCGCGAGGCGGAGCGCCTCTTCGGCTGGTCGAGGCGCGAAGTGCTGGGGAGTGACTACTTCGCGCTGGTGCGCGAGCCGGCCCGGCGCGAGGCGATGCGGCTGGAGGTGACACGTGTGCTGGCGGGCGCACCGCCGCGCCCGCGCGAGGATTCGGTGGTGTCGCGGCAGGGCGACGTGCGCGTGGTGCTGTGGACCGTGACGCGACTGCAGGACGTGCGGGGACGCCCCTGCGGGGTGATTGCCAGCGGACAGGACATCACCGAGCGCAAGCGCATCGAGGCGCAGATGCAGCATGCCCAAAAGCTCGAGAGCCTGGGGGTGCTGGCGGGTGGCATCGCGCACGACTTCAACAACCTCCTGGTGGGGATCCTGGGAAACACGTCGCTGGCGCTGATGGACGTGAACGAGGAGTCGGAACTGCACGAGATCCTGCGCGATGTGGAGACCGCGGCGCTGCGTGCGGCCGACCTCACCAAGCAGATGCTGGCGTACTCGGGACGCGGGCGCTTCGTCGTGCGCCCCCTGGACCTGTCGGCGCTGGTGGAGGAGATGGCGCACCTGCTGCACTCGTCGATCTCCAAGCGGGCGGCGCTTCGCTTCGACTTTGCCCCCGACGTGCCGGCGGTGGAGGCGGACGGGACCCAACTGCGACAGGTGGTGATGAACCTGATCACCAACGCGAGCGATGCGCTGAACGGCGAGAACGGCGAGATCGTGCTGCGCACCGCCGTGTGCTGGGCCGACCGTGAGGCGCTGCACTCGCCGTACCTGGACTACGAGCCCGAGCCCGGCCCCTACGCGCTGATCGAGGTGTCCGACACGGGGATCGGCATGACGCCGGAGACGCTGCAGCGGATCTTCGACCCGTTCTTCTCCACCAAGTTCACGGGGCGCGGCCTGGGAC
>CAZVDJ010000080.1:0-11169 GCA_964626245.1 uncultured Gemmatimonadaceae bacterium | reverse complement strand
GTTTTCTGGATGTTCCGCAGGGCGAGATACAACAGCTTTCCCGCTGCCTCGTCCCATGGGTAGCGCCTGCGCGCCCTGAGCGGCTTGCGCAGCTGGCTGTTCAGGCTCTCGATGGCGATCGTCGTGGGGAGCACGCGGCGCACGGCGAGCGCGTACGCGAGGGCCGGCACGATCCGCGCCCAGTGCCGCTCCCAGAGCGCCGGGATCTGGGGATAGCGCTGCGCCACGAGCATGGTCGCCAGGTGCGTGAGTGCGGCGGGCGCACTCGTCTCGCTGGGCGCCTGATAGATCGCGCGCAGCAGCGGCACCAGCGCGCGGCGGTCCTAGAAGCTCACGAACGGCAGGCTCTGGCGCACGAGGTGCACGACGCCCTGGTGGAACACCGTGTGGGGAAACACGGCGTGCAGGGTCGCCGGCACCCCGGTCAGGCCGTCGATGAGCGCGATGAGGATGTCGCCCACGCCCCGGCTCTGCAGCTCGCTCAAGACGCGATGCCGCAAGGCCGCGCCTTCGCGCTCAGCGACATCGCACCCCGCACAGGCGGCACTGCCTAACGCTCGCTTCAATGGAGGAAGTCCGCACGCAGCACGAGATGATGCTCGGACTGCAGACACTCCGCCGCGATAGACACCGGCATGTTGCCGGCGAGGCGCAGGCACACACGTCTCACACATCGCGACGGGTTCGGGGCGCGTGGACCTGGTGTCGAATCGGGTATGTGGAACTCCCGAGCGCTTGCGGCCGCGCGCGCCATCCTGCCGTCATCCGTCGCGGTACTCCTCGTCGCATGGCCACTCCGATCTCAGGTTGCGCCGGCGACAACGTGGCGCACGGACGTGGAGTTCATCGCCGGGGAGTTGCCCCGCGTTCACGCCGCGCCCTGGCGGCACACCACACGCGCCGCCGTCGACAGCGCCGCCGCAGCCCTGCTGCGCCGCGACGCCGACCTCCCGCTCCACGTGGCGGCCCTGGAGATGGCGCGCATCGTCGCCATGTTCGGCAACGGCCACACGGAGCTCCAGCTCTTCACTGGCCCCAACGCCTTCACGCACCTGCCGGTGCGCTTCTACCGCTTCCGTGACACGCTCCGCGTGGTCACCGCCAGCAGCAACCACCGCGAGCTGCTCGGCGCCCGCGTGGTGCGCTTCGGCACCATCCCTGTGGAGCACGCGTTGCGGGTCATCGAGCCGTACCTGGCCAATGACAACGCCATGGAGTTCATGCACCAGGCTCCCACCACGCTCGCCAGCCCGGAGGTCCTGCATGCGCTGGGAGCGACCATGTGGCGGGACAGTGCGGAGATCACCTTCGCGTTGGAGAACGGACAGGAGATCGTGAAGGTGCTGGCCGGCGTCCGGACCCTTATCGGCGCGCAGTCGCGACTGGCGGGTGCGACACGCCCGTGGACGGCCCTCGATCCGCAGCGGTACTACTGGCACCGCCTGCGCGCCGACCTTGGTCTGGCGTACTTCCGGATCGATGCCAGCGCGAATATCGACGGGCAGCCGTCCCTTGCTACGGTGATCGAGGACTTCTTCCGCACCGTCGATTCGGCGCGTCCACCGGTGCTGGTAGTGGACATCCGAGACAACACGGGTGGCAACAACTATCGCAACGTACCCCTCATCGACGGCATCGCGGCGCGGCCGGCGTATCGTTCGCGCGGTGCACTCTACGTGATCACCGGACGCGCGACCTTCTCTGCCGGGACAGACGTGGGCCGGCGGCTGGCGCAGGTGGCCGATCCGATCTTCGTGGGTGAGCGCTCACGCGGCGATCCGCGGCAGTCGGGGAACGTGGAGCGACTCACGCTGCCGCAAAGCGGCTTCAGGGTGGACTACAGCGAGCAACATGAGATCGTCGGGACCGGAGCGTCGCCGTATCTCCCGCTCGACATCGAGGCACCTCCCACCTTCGCGTCGATGATCGCGGGGCGCGATCCGGCGATCGAGGCGGTCTTGCGGGCGATGGCGCGGCGGTAGTGCGGCGGTAGTGCGGCGGTAGCGCGGCCGAAGCGCGAAGCCGCCCGACGAGTTCCGTCGGACGGGCTTTCGCAGCACGGGTCCCGCTCGGCATCGTACGGAGCCGGTGGATCGCTCGTGACAGCGGCGATCACATCGACGGCGATGGCGCACGTCGTTGAACGTGCGAACCTCCCCGGGCGAATGGCGCACCATGACCACGAATAGGATCGCTGTTGGCGTCGCAGCAGGCGCGGGGGTGCTCCTTGCCACGATGCTCACGCTCGCCGCCGCGGCCGTGGGATCCGGACTCCTGGCCGGGACGCCCGCGCATTCGCTCGACCTGGGCCCGTGGATCACACTTCAACTCGCCGGGGGTTCGCTGGCGAGCGTCGCCGCCGGATTCCTCGCTCGCCGGATCGCACACTCGGGGCGCGCACCGCTCATCCTGGCGGGGGGCGCGGCGACCTTCGGCGTGCTGGAGACATTCGTGCTGGTGAGCGCGACCAGCCGCGGAGACATCCTCCTGCCGGTGCGCGCGGCGCTGGCCGCGCCGATCGTGACGGCGTTAGGCGTACTGCTCGGCGGCTGGCTGGCCGGGCTCGGGGCAACGCGCGGTATGGAGCCAACCCCCGAGGCGCGCGTCGAGCATCGAATGCCCCTACGCTTCGCGATTGTTCTCCCCGCCGTGGTGCTCGTGGCGGCCATGGTGGTGGCGGCCTTCGGTATCCCGCCGTCCGGTGCAGCGGTGGTGGCAACCGCGCTCACGCTGGACTTCACGATCGTGGTACCGGGCCTGGTCTACCTCCTGCTGGTGCGGACGAAGTACATCCCGTGGACGGGAGTCGTCCCCGTCTTCGTCGGCTCGTACGCCATCGCCTTTGCCATGCTCCCGGCGGAACATCGAGAGCTGCTCGATGCCATGGCGCTGCTCGCTGTTCCCGCGGAAGTCGGGTTCGTCGCCTATCTCGTCGATCGTGTGCGACGTGCGGTTCGCCGTCCGTCCCAACAGCAGGGCGATTTCGCCTCCCGCTTCCGCGCCGCGGCGCGAGAGGCCATCGGGGCACGGCTCCCCGCTGACATCCTCACCACCGAAGTCGCCATCCTCTACCACGCCCTTCGGTGGCCGCTCCGGCAGGAACCGCACGCCGCACAATTCACCGTGCATCGCAGCGTCGGCTACGGCACGGTGATGGTAGGGCTCCTGATGGTGCTGGCGATCGAGACGGTTCCCGTCCATCTGGTCGTGAGCGGATGGAGTCCGGTGGCGGCGTGGATCCTCACGGCCTTGAGCATCTACTCCGTCGTCTGGCTCGTGGGGGACTACCGCGCCATTGCCTCCCGTCCGCTCGTCGTCACGGAGACGCACGTGCAGCTTCGCGTCGGCCTGCGATGGGAGGCCGACATTCCGCGGGGAAACATCGCTGGGATCGACCGGGTTCGCGTCGATCGTGATGGCGCGCCGAAGGGAACCGTGCGCGCCACCCTCCTCGACCAGCCCACCGTGGGGATTCGCCTGCACGAACCGGTCGACGTGCTCGGGATGTATGGGATCAGGCGGAGCGCAACCGAGATCTTGCTGACGGTGGATCATGTGGAGCGATTCGTGGCGCTCATCGACAAACGTCACTAATCGATTGTAGCAGCGACGCCTCAACGTGCGGTGACTCGCCGCGCGGCTTCACCGCCTACCCGCGTCGACACCGGCGCGCGTCCGCCGCACCGATCCGCCGACCAACCACCTCGCCGGCTTCCCACGCGCTCCCGTCCCAGTCGTGCTGCAGCCCAGCACCCGCAAACTGCGCTGGAGTGGCGTGCCGCACGACCACCACGAAGCTCGCATCCGGCGATCGATACAGGAGGAACTCAACGCGTCCGCCTTGCTCCCTGACGGCGATGAGTCCGGCCTCGATGATCCCCGGGTAGTACTCTCGCCCGGCCACCTCGCGCTGGGCAGTCAACCGGAAACACGCGTTCGGTGCCGCACTGCTCGACAGCCGCAACCAGCGGGATGCCTCGCGTAGCTCCTGCTGCTCGGAGTCCTCGACGGGGAGGACCAGCGTGTCCGCGACGACCACCAGCACGCCGTGCCCGACTCGCGTCCCACGCAGGTCGCACCTCGGGTGACAGAGGGTCAGCTCGTACGTGCCCGGTTCGACGCGGATGCTCGGGGCCGACCTCTGCGCTTGGAGCCGTGTGGCGGCGAACCCGGCCAGCGTGATGAGAAGCGTCAGTCTCAAGAGGAGATCCTCCATGGGGCACATCAGCTGGGCGAGCGAGCAGCGTGACATCGAACCGGTCGAGGGTGAGCCGCCCCAATGCCTCCGGGACCCCCACGAGCTGCGTCTCGCGGAGACAGGTGTAGGCGGGTGGCACGGACGGCATACCCCCTTGTACTCCGAACGCAGTACATGACCAAGGAGAGGCGCGCGTAGCTGACATGGCCAAGTGGCGTCCCCGGTCACATCGCGCGCGCCGACCAGAACTGGCCGTGCCGGGCGCGGTGGCGTACCGTCGCGTTGGACCGACGCCTGACGAGTCACGTCGGGTAGCGGCCTGTTGATCCAGCGTGTATCGCTCTTCGCTACTGGCAGCGATACGTCTCAGGAGCCCGGCCGACAGTTGGTTTTCGGAGGGCACGGCTGTCGCGGAGCCCATCGGCCCATTCTCGTCCGTTTGGAAATCCCAACGAACCCTGGGCGCGAATGCGCGATCATGCAGTGCGCTCACTCCTCGCTCGCCAATCCAAGCGCCTGTTCCTGCGTGATGCCGTGTTGCTGCAGCACGGTACTGGTGTTCGGCGAACCGTCGTCGAGAAGCGCGAGCAGAATGTGCATGGGACGTACTGCCGGTGATCCGAGCTTCCTCGACCAGTCGAGCGCACGTTCCACGGCACGCTTTCCCGAACGGGCATAGGGCAAGCGAGACCGCCGGAGACGGAAGGGATTGCGACGAGACGCGGTCGCGGCTAGCGCGGCCCGGCGCAACGCCGCGACGTCTCGTCCTCGCAGGAGATGCGTGCTCTGCGGGTGGCTGCGTGCGTGGTCGAGCAGTCCGCACAAGACATGGGCGGCATCGACCGTTCGGCTTCGTGTGCTCTGCGCCGTGGCCCGCGCAGAGTGCAGCACTGCCAGGGCATCACTCGCGAATGCACGTGACTCGTTCATGGGGGAAGTCCCTCAGAGGGTCAAGACCGTTATGTGGCCACGCTTCTCCATACAGCCTAACGGCGGGCGTTAACAAGACTGCAGGTGAGGGTCGGCCGGCGGCCGGAAGTGGGGTCGGAAAGGCGCAGGCGTCGTCCGGCGTCCGGCCGGAGAGGCCGGAGTGGGGCCGGCGGCTATTGAAGTACCGGCCGATGCCCGCGATGGCGGTGGACACGGAGGAGTAGGCTTGGGAGAAGACCTCTTCGCACTTGAGGGAGCGCCACAGTCGCTCGACGAGGATGTTGTCCTGCCGGCAGCCCTCCTCCCACAACCGCACTGCCGCCTCAGCGGGGTGAGGTGCGCGGCACCCGCTGCAGGTCGGCGCGTGCTGCACTGCGCCGTGGCAGGCGGCCTGAACTCGCATCTCCTGCGAGGTCGCGGCTCGCTGCTCTTGACGTCACGATGCCGTATGCGATATAAGTATGCATGCATGATATTCACACGCTCCTCGCCACGGCGCGTGAGCGCGCAGGCCTCACCCAGGCGGAGCTTGCCGCTCGCGCGGGCACGTCGCAGTCGTCCGTCGCCCGCCTCGAGGCCGGGCAGGGCAACCCCGGATTCGACACGGTTCGCCGTCTGGTCAACGCTGCCGGCTTTGAGCTGCAACTCAGCCTGGTACCTCGGCTGGTCCCGCGAGATGCCGTCATCGACGCCTACAAGGCCGATGTCGACCGGACGCTCCTGAGGGAAAACCTCGCCAAGAGCGTGGAGCAACGACTGCGCGATGCGGAGGCGTTCCGAAAGGCCGCCGTCGAACTCAGGGACGCCGCTCGACGAACCCGGACCCGAACGTGATCGACCTGGCGAAGCGCATCCGCGTGCTGGCCGACGCACAGGTTGAGTTCATCCTGGTGGGGGGGCTTGCCGCCAACGCACACGGCTCATCGCGCGTCACCAGCGACGTCGACGTCGTGTACGACCGCTCCGACGCGAACCTGAGGCGCATCGTGAAGGCCCTGGCGCCGCTCGCGCCGTACCCGCGCGGCGCTCCGCCCGGACTCCCATTCGAGTGGTCCGTCGCGACGCTGCGCGCCGGACTCAACTTCACGCTCAGCACCAAGGCCGGGCCGATCGACCTGCTCGGGGAGATCGTCGGTGGCGGCACCTACCAGATGCTCGTGGAGCACAGCACGACCGTGCGCGCGTTCGGCCGCGAGGTGAACCTTCTCGACCTGGCGTGGCTGATCAAGGTGAAGCGAGCGGCCGGGCGGCCCAAGGACTTCGAGGTAATCGCCGAACTCGAGGCGCTGCAGGAAGAGATCGACCGGCGCGAGACGTGATGCCGAGCGCCTCGGGCTGACTCACCTTGCGCGGCATCCCCAGCGCCGTGCGCGGCGCCGGGTCGTTGGCGAAGCGCTGCGACGCGATGCGCGCCACGGGCCGCGTGAATTCCAGCCGCAACGCGCCCGTGCGCTGCCGGATCTGCTGCGTGCCCATGCGCGCCGCACGGATGCGCGTCCCCATCTCGACGGCGGCCGCCGAGATCCGGTCGGCTGCCTGCCCAAGCACCTCCACCTGCGCCCCGATCGTCCCGTACGCCGCGGTGGGCGCGGTGCGTACCAGGAAGTCGCGCGTGCGACGGAAGAGTTGCACCGCGCGTTGCGAGGAACGTTCCATCGGTGTATCCCCCTCTCATATGGTTGTGGGCACCAACGAAAGGCCCCGCGATCCGGTGCCCGGGGATCGCGGGGCAAGTCGCCTGCGTGTCATTCATGGCGCGAGACATGCCTTCGCCTGACGCGCGACTCGCGCCACGAACTCACCACGTCGCCACGGCAGACGCACGGCCTACCCAACCCGCCGAGTGCATTGCCACACCGCGTGCGTCGCCTGACCGGGCACTCGCCGGCATTGCCACCTCGCGCACGGCGGCCGCCACGCCTGCGTCGGGCACTGCCACGACCGGCACGGCCGTCGTCACGGCGCATCGATCCAGTCCGACGCCGCTCCAACGCATTCCTGCAGCGCGCCAGCGCGTTCTGCCGCCCGACGCACTCGTTGTGCACTCCACCATGCGCGCTTGTGCAGCGATTGCGTCCACCTGTTCGGCGGCGGAGCGCGTTGTCACCTCGGCCACGCCCACCTGCGCACGCGCCTCGTCGAGCTGCCATCCGATTGGGACGGGCTGTCGGCGCTCTTCGGGAGCCGGCCGGCAATCTCAACGAGCTGGCCCGTCGTCAACACGTGCCTGCCGGCCGTCGCGACGAGGGTGCGCGCGCGGCGCGTTCGCCGGCACGTCGGATCGATCGTAGTGCACACCGCACGTCTCGCCCGGCGCGGCGACCGCGTCGACCTGACGGCCAGGCTCGCCCACCGGCGCCGCGTTTCCGGGTGCCGGGCACCCGCCATCGGACCGGTGCACGCCGTTCGCGCGCACCTGTCACCGATCGCTGCGCTGCTGTCAGGCCGTCGCTGAAGGGCGCACGACGGATTCGGAGGGCTGCTCACGAACGTCGGCGCCGCGTCCACCGATCGAGCCACTCATACGCGCGACGTCACACGCCTGCACGCTGAACGCAGCAGACGGTCACGCCACCGAGTCCCTGTGCGCAACGACTGCGCTCACCCGCTGCCCAACACGAACGCGCCGACACGGAACATCGGAGCCTCGGCACTCGATTCAAGTCGCTCGTCAGCCGGAACAACGCCTGCCGCACCCCTCTCCTTCTCCAGGACCAGCGATGGGACCTGTTGTCAAGAGGGAGTGTCGCTCCGGCTCGCGAAAGCGCGTCCCCAACTTCCATCGCGCGCCATCACTGGCGGCGCCCGCTTGCCGACACCCCCCGCGTTGCCGACTATAGAAACCCTGCCGCCGTCCGCGTCGTAGGCGCGATGAGGACCCAGCCACCAGGCAAGCTCCTGTGCCGACAGCCAGACGTCTCGACCTCGACGGCCTCCGGGGCCTCGCGGTGCTCCTCGTGGTCGGATTCCACGCGGGACTGCCGGCGCTGCGCGGTGCGTTCGTGGCCGTCGACGTCTTCTTCGTCCTGTCCGGCTTCTTCCTCGCCACGTCGCTCATGCGCCGCCTCGCGACCAACGAGGAGATCGGCGTCCTCGCGGTGGTGACCCGCCGCGTGTGGCGACTCCTCCCCGCGCTCATGATCGTCGTGCTCTGCACCTTGGCCACGACGCTCCTCTACGCCCCCATCGACCGGGCCGCCGTGGCCGGAAGGGTGCCGCCCGTCGCGGCGTTCGCCAGCAACCTCGCGTTCGCGGCGGATGGCGTGGACTATTTCGGCTCCGGCCAGAATCCGCTGCTGCACACCTGGACGCTCGGCGTTGAGCTGCAGCTCGCGCTGGTGCTCTGCGTGCTGGTGGCGCTCCTCGCTTGGGCGGGGGAGCGGATGGCGGTTGACGCGACCGGCGCCGAGCGACGCTGGATGGTGACCCGCACCGTGATGATCGGCGTGGCGATCGCTGCCCTCATTTCGTTCGTGGTGTCGGTCAACGTCAACGACCGCACCCCGATGTGGGCCTACTTCGGGCCGCACACCCGGCTCTGGTCGTTCTGCGCGGGTGCACTGATGGCGTTCCTGTCTGGCGGTGGGCAGAGCGTGGTGGCGTGGTCGGCTGGGCGGATCGCGGCGGCGCAGGGGATCGCCCTCGCCCTTCTCGTGGTCCCGTCGCTCCTGTACCGCAGCACCATCGAGTACCCGGGCGTCGTGGCACTCGCCCCGGTTGGCGGTACGCTGCTGCTGCTCGCGGTGGGCGAGCGGGCGTCTCTCGGTCTCCCGGGCCGCCTCCTCGGCTCGCGGCTCATGGTGGCCATCGGCGCGGTGTCGTTCGGCTGGTATCTCTGGCACCTCCCGCTCATGACGCTCGGCGCGGTGCTAGAGCCCGAGATAGGGCCGGCCGGGAAACTGGCGTGGGGCGCGTTGGGCCTGGCGGCGGCGGCGATCACGCACCGCGCGCTCGAGTCGAGTCTGGTGACGGAGCTGCTGCGCGGAGCGAGTACCCGGCGCCCGCTGATCGCCGCAGCCGGCGTTAGCGCAGCCGTCGCCGTGCTCGGCATCGGTGCGGCCCGGCTCAGCGCGCACCACGTCGAGTCCAGCGTGCACCGCCGCTTCGCGGAGGCGAGGCGCGACAACGTCGGGCACGCGTGCTGGGGGCTGTCGCCATCTGCCTCCCGGGAGCGCTGCGCGACGGGCTCGAGGGAGTCGCCGACAAGGGTGGCGCTCCTCGGCGACTCCCACGCGTACCACTGGCTCGGCGGCCTGGGCGAGGCCGGCGCGGCGCGCGACTGGCGCATCGACCCGTACGTGATGGGCGCCTGCCCGGTCGCCGATCTCCGCGGCCTGCTGAACGGTGCCGAAGAACGGGTGCTCGGCGACTGTCTGCGGTTCCGGGAGGCCAGCCTTCGCCAGCTCGAGGCTGCGCCGCCGGCCGCGGTGATTCTCTCGAACGCCGACTACTACGTCGAGGCCCGGCCCGGCGACGCGACCCGGCTCTCGGAGGCGGTCTGGGTCGAGGGGCTGCGGCGGACGTACCTCCGGCTCACCAGACTTGGTGTGCCCGTCGTGGTTTTCCGCGACGTGCCGTGGTCGCCGTTCGACGTGCCGGCCTGCCTCTCCCGGAGGGAGGCGGGGTTACCGTTCGCGACCGACTGCCACTTCACGCCCGACCGGGCGTTCATGGCCACGGCACGTCGAGCGCAGGACCGGGCGGCGCGCGGGCTCTCCGTCCGGTTCGTCGACATGGGCGACCGCATCTGTCCGCCAACGGGGCGCTGCGCGACGGCGCGTGACGGGATGATCCTCTACACCGACGACGACCACATCAGCGCGACGTTCTCGCGGTCGCTCGCCCCGGTGCTCGGCGAGCGGCTGGTGGTGGCGTTCGCGCGTTAGAACTCATCTCACACTTGTCCGAGGAGAATGAGGATGCAGCCGAGCTGCGCAAACGCCGAGACGATCTGCGCATGTCGTGCTGACCTCCTCGTGATGCTCAAGGACCTGGCGGGACGAAGCTGCTGACCACAACTCAACGGCGGCGTGTGGTCACCCAGCAAGCCCATCGAGAATGCTTTCATCGAGAGCTTCAACGGCAAGTTCCGGGATGAGTGCCTCGGCCTGCACTGGTTCCCCTCGCTCACCGACGCCCAGCACGTCATCGATGCCTGGCGTGCCGGCTACAACACCATCCGCCCCCATCGTAGCAGCAGCACGCCCCCTTCACCCCAACCCCTTCGGTCGTTCCCCCGATCTCACACCCACGACGCTCCCACCTGACTGACTCCGCGTTGGGGAGGAGGTCAGTCAGGGTGACACGCGCGGCGAGCGGCAGGTCGAGGCCAACGCCGGCGAGCATCTGCCCGGTGTCGGTCACGCCGGATTCGATATCAGGCGGCCGCGAAGTGGCCGCCCGGCTGCATCGCCTTGTTGCGCGGCACTGGCGAACACGGGAACGACTCGCAGGAGGTTGATCACGACAGGGCTTCGTCCAGAATCTCGAGGGCCAGCGGCCAGTTCTCCCTGTGTCCGTCGCGCGACTTCTCGGAGACGAAACCGGAGTGGGTCAAGCGCACTTCGGTGGCCCCGCCCTTGGAAACAAGCTCAATCCGAAGAACCGTCTCGGCTCCTTCTGTTCCCTCGGCGGTCCCGTTTCCCGTCATCCACGTCATTTCGATCAGCTGGTTCTCCTTCACATCGAGGATTCGGCCGTAGTGAGGATGCCTGCCCCAGTCATCCCGATTGTAGAAGAAGTATGGCCGCCCTGGCTCTGGCACCATGGTGAGCGTTCCGGCCTGAGCGAACCAGGTGTCGAAGCGTGTCGTCCAGGCGGCGTAGACTTCTTCTGGCCTGGCGTTGACCGTGTATTCGCAGGTCACTTGCAGCGGTCGAGCGGAGAGATCGGGGCGGGGGATCGAGCTCATGGGAACCTGACGAGACGGTGATTGTCGCAAGACAACGTCACGGCGGCGGGCTGCGATGCGGTAGTACGCAGTTCGGGTCGCACATCGGGCCATCGGATGAATGGGCCCTTCTCCACGGAGTACCGGGCCT
>CAZVDJ010000079.1:0-11203 GCA_964626245.1 uncultured Gemmatimonadaceae bacterium | reverse complement strand
GGCCGAAGGGGCGCCGCGCGCTGCAATATACGCAGGAAGCGGCGGGCGCGCGGTGCCGCTCGCGCGCCGCCCCCTCGTTGGGCCCCGATGCGTGGCTCGTGCGCCGCCGCTCGTTGGGCTGCGACGCGTCGCTCGCACGCGCTCGTCGCGTCCGTTATCGTGCAGGAGACGCGTGCGGTTCGCAGCCCGGGAACCGCGCGCCCCCTCCCCGGCTAGGTGACTTCGATGGCAGACGCAGCTGCCCCTCCCGCTCGGCCGCCCGACGATTCGGACGGTGCGCTCGCCGATGAGCGCGACCGGCGACGTGACGAGGAGTTCGCGCGTGAGGCGCTCCCGTACATGGATGACGTGTATCGCTTCGCGTATTCGCTGACGCGCAATCCGGCCGATGCCGACGACCTGGTGCAGGAGACCTTCCTCCGGGCCTTCCGATCGTGGCACACCTTCCAGCCGGGGAGCGATGCTCGGCGTTGGCTATTCACCATCTGCCGCAACGCCTTCCTGCGCTCGCGCGAAAAGCTGCGGCATGAGGTGGACGTGGAGGACGGCGACACCGAGACGCTCGCCGCCGTGACCATGCAGTCGGAGATGCGCGACGAAGGGAGCGACCGGATCCTCTCCCGCGTCGACCTGGCCCCGGCGCTCACGCGCGCCATCGACCAGCTCTCCGAGCCGTTCCGCTCGGCGGTGATCCTGGTGGACGTGGAGGACCAGTCGTACGAGGCGGCGGCTGAGGTGCTGGGAATTCCGGTGGGGACGGTGCGGTCGCGCCTGTTCCGCGGCCGCCGGCAGTTGCAAGAGACGCTCAGGGAGTACGCCCGCGACGCTGGCTTTGCCTCGGCGGGGGCGCGCACGGAGGACCGGTCGGATGGATAAACCGCATCAGGACGTCGGGGCGGCGAGGGAAGGCAAGGTGGACTGCCGCTCGGCGATGCAGCAGCTCTGGGACTTCGTCGACGGGGAGATGACCCCCGAGCGCCTGGCCGCCGTGGAACGCCACCTCACCAACTGCTCACACTGCCATCCGCACGCCGAGTTCGCCGAGCGGTTTCTGGCTGCGGTCCACGAAACGAGGGTCGCTGGCGGGTGCCCGGAGGCGACGCGGCGGAAGGTGCTGGAGAAACTGAGGGCGGCAGGGCTCACGGTGAGCTGAGGTCGCCCTCGTCGAGGCCCGCAGTCTCCCGGGCGGCACGGCCAGACGAGACTCTTGACATACCCCCCGGTGGTATCTAGTATCGATACCACCGGGGGGTATCGTGTTCCCCGGCACTTCACCGGAAGGAGAGGGGACGATGGAGAAGGTCACGCTCAAGGTCGATGGGATGTCGTGCGGGCACTGCGTGAAGGCGGTGGAGAAGGCGCTGCGCTCCGTGGACGGGGTATCGCTGGAGCAGCTCGCCATCGGCTCGGCCACCGTGTCGTTCGACCCCACACGCACCACCCTCGGGGCGCTCATCGACGCCGTTTCGGACGCCGGCTACGAGGCGCACGAGGTCCCATGACCCCCGCGGATATAGGCGTGGTGCTGGGCGGTCTCGTCCTGATCGCGCTGATCAACTGGTACTTCTTCTTTTCCGACGGCGAGACGGCACAGGTGGCCGCTGCTGCGAGCGGCGGGGTCGCCGAGGTGCCGATCGTCGTGCACGGCGGCTATTCGCCGTCGACGGTCCGCGTCCCAGCCGGGGCGCGCGTGCGCCTCGTCTTCGACCGGCGCGAGGACTCGAGCTGCTCCGAAGAGGTGGTCATTCCCGACTTCGGCATCCGGAAGTTCCTCCCCGCGCACGACAAGACCGTCGTGGAGCTCACGGCCGGGAAGCCGGGGCGCTATGGCTTCACCTGCGGCATGAGCATGCTGCGCGGCACGTTGGTGGTGGAGGAGCGGCCATGACGCCTACCACGGTCCCGGAGCAGGCGCAGCCCAGTCACCACGACCGTCATGCGGCCGGTGGCACGACGGGCGCGGCGTCCTCGCCAGCTGCAGCGAGTCGCAGCGCCGGTTCACCGGCCAGGATCGAGATCCCGGTCAGCGGGATGACGTGCGCGGCGTGCTCGGCCAGGGTGCAGCGTTCGCTGGGCAACACGCCCGGCGTGCTGGATGCCAACGTCAACCTGATGACGAACAGCGCGACGGTCGCCTTCGACCCCGCCCGCGTGGACCCCGCGCACCTGGTGGCGCGCATTCGCGACACGGGCTACGGGGCCGAGCTGCCGGTGCAGGGGCGCAGTGCCGCCGAGGAGCAGGAAGCACAGGACGCGGCGCGGCGGCACGAGTTCGTCGAGCTCAGGCGCAAGGCGATCATCGCCGGCGTGGCCGGGGTGGTGGCGATGGTGCTCTCGATGCCGCTGATGGCGGCCAATGCGCACCTGGGGATGGGAGAGAGCGCCGACCCGTTCATGCGCTGGTCGATGCACGTGCTCGACCCCCTGCTGCAACGCGCGATGCCGTGGGCCTACGCGATCCCGGCGCCGGCGGTGAGCTTCGGATTGTTGGGGCTGACGGCGCTGATCATGGGATGGGCGGGGCGGCACTTCTACACGCGCGCCTGGCAGGCCTTTCGTCATCGCTCCGCCGACATGAACACGCTCATCGCGGTCGGGACGGGGGCCGCCTTCCTGTACTCGGCGCTCGCCACGCTGGCGCCCGCCTTCTTCACGAGTCGTGGCGTGGCCCCCGACGTGTACTACGAGGCGGTGATCATCATCATCGCGCTCATCCTGGTGGGGAACGCTATGGAGGCGCGCGCGAAGGGGGAGACATCGTCGGCGCTGCGCAAGCTGGTCGACCTGCAGCCCAAGGTGGCGCGCCTGGTGGTGGACGGGGTGGAGCGCGAGGTGCCGCTGTCGCAGGTGAAGAGCGGCGACGAGCTGGCGGTGCGCCCGGGCGAGCGCATCCCGGTCGATGGCGTGCTGGTGCTGGGCGAGAGTGCCGTGGACGAGTCGATGCTCACCGGCGAGTCGATGCCGGTGGCCAAGCGCGCGGGCGACCGCGTGATCGGCGGGTCGGTGAACCGCACCGGCGCCTTTCACCTGCGCGCCACCACGTTAGGCGCCGATTCGGTCCTGGCGCAGATCGTGTCGCTCATGCGCGACGCCCAGGGGGCGCGGGCGCCGATCCAGCGGCAGGCCGACCGCATCAGCGGGATCTTCGTTCCCATCGTGCTGTCGATTGCGGTGGCGACCTTCGTGGCCTGGTTCGTGGCGAGCGACTCGGCGCCGGTGGTGCGCGCCTTTGCGGCGTCGGTGGCGGTGCTGATCATCGCCTGCCCGTGCGCCATGGGGCTGGCCGTGCCCACCGCGGTCATGGTGGCCACGGGGCGCGGGGCGCAGCTGGGGATCCTGGTGAAGGGGGGCGAGGCGCTGGAGCGTGCATCCCGCGTGGACACGGTGGTCTTCGACAAGACGGGGACGCTCACCGCCGGGCGTCCCGAGGTGACCGAGGTGCGGCACGTGAGCACCGAGGTGGGGGAGGGGGAGCTGTTGCGGCTGGTGGCGTCGCTGGAGCGGTCGAGCGAGCACCCGTTAGGCGAGGCGATCGCGGCGCGGGCGGCGGCGGCCGGGGCAACGCTGGTGCGCGCGGAGGCCTTTGATTCCGTGACGGGGAAGGGGGTGGTGGGGGTGGTGCAGGGACAGGCGCTGGCGGTGGGGAACGCGCCGCTCATGGCCGACTACGCCATCGACGTCTCCCCGCTGCGCGAGGTGGTGGAGCGCTGGAGCTCGGCGGGGCGCACGCCGGTGTATCTGGCGCTCAACGGGCGGCTCGCCGGCGCGCTGGCCGTGGCCGACCCGCTCAAGCCGACGTCGGCCGCCGCGGTGGCGGCGCTCCGGCGGCAGGGCGTGGAGGTGGTGATGCTCACCGGTGACACGGCGCGCACCGCGGAGGCGATCGGCCGCGAGGCGGGGATCTCGCGCGTGGTGGCCGACGTGCGCCCCGAGGGGAAGGTCGAGGCTGTCCGCCGGCTGCAATCGGAGGGGCGGGTGGTGGCAATGGTCGGCGACGGGATCAACGATGCGCCCTCGCTGGCGCAGGCCGACGTGGGGATCGCCATCGGGACCGGGACCGACATCGCCATCGAGGCCAGCGACATCACCGTGATGCGCGGCGACCCGGCCACGGTGGTGGAGGCGCTGGCGCTGGCGCGCGCCAGCCTGGGGATCATGAAGCAGAACCTCTTCTGGGCGTTTGTCTACAACACCATCGGCATTCCGGTGGCAGCGGGGGCGCTGTACCCCCTCTTCCACCTGCTGCTCAGCCCCATCCTGGCCAGTGCCGCGATGGCGATGAGCTCGGTGTCGGTCGTGAGCAACTCACTGCGCCTGCGCGGCTGGCGCTCACCGCTGGGGAGACCGGGACATGCCTGAAACACGCACGCACGACGGCGCCGATCACGGGCACCATCACCCCAACGACCAGGAGCAGCCCGTGGCAGGGCAGGCGGCCGCGATGGCGTGCGGTTGCGGCTGCGCGGCGGGCGAGATGGGCGCCGCGACTGACGGCGACGGGGGGCGAAAGGCGGTGGCGGTCGACCCTGCCATCAAGGAGCGCAACCTCAAGCGCCTGCGCCGCATCGAGGGGCAGGTACGCGGGCTGCAGCGCATGGTGGAGGAGGACCGGTACTGCGCCGACATCCTGACGCAGATCTCGTCGGTGCATGAGGCGCTGCGCTCCACCGGGCGGGAGCTCATGCGCAACCACCTGCGGCATTGTGTGTCGGCGGCGGTCGCCGCGGGGCCGGAGCAGGCGGAAGGGGTGTACGATGAGCTCATCGAGCTCATGTACCGACATGCGCGGTAGCTGTCGTGACGCCAGTCTGTCGCCTTGCCTTCGAGCGGGCCGGCTCGAAGGTGTTGATTCGAACGTGTCGACTCGGACGATTCGACTCGGCGTGCGGCCTGCCACCGGAGTTGCGACGAACTGATCCATTCGTCATTTTGCCTTGCCGCGCACACCTGCGCGGTTTGGGCCGCGGTAAATACAGGAGACGGACATGAACAGGGTGGCACCGGTGGGTGGACGTGGGGTGGTGTGGATGTTCGGTGCGGCGGTGCTCTTGTCCTGTGGCAAGGACACGCAGGCGCCAGCGGGCCCAATGGCCTCCGAGCTTCGGATTCGCCCACCGTCCGTCGAGCTCCAGCAGCTCGACTCGGCGCAGGTGGTTCCGTCGGTCCTCGACGCCAACGGCGTGCTGATGAGCGGCGTGCCCGTGACGTTCCAGAGCGCGGACCCCGCGATCGCGACGGTCTCGAACGTGGGAGTCATCACGTCGACGGGACCGGCCGGCGCTACCACGATCACCGCGCGTGCCCTCACTCTCACGACCACGATTCCCGTGACGGTGCGCGTGGTGGCCACGAAGCTCACGCTCGAGCCGAGTCCGGGAGTGGTGGAGCAGAAGGCGACGCTTCAGCTCACGGCCCGGTTGCTGGATCGTACGAACACACCGGTTCCGTCGGCACCGATCACCTGGACGTCATCCGACACCACGATCCTGCGCGTCTCGACCACCGGTTTGGCCACGTCTGTCGGGCCGGCGGGGCAAGTCGCGGTCACCGCGCGCAGCGGTGACTTCTTCGCGACGTCCACGGTGGCGGTGACGCAGCTGGCCACGGCGATACGCGTGAGCCCGGGAAGCGTCCGCATAGGGCGGGGGCGTACCATCAAGCTCGCACCCCAACTCCTCGATGCCGTTGGCGTCGTTATCCCCAACTTCACGACGTTCAGCTACTCCTCGCTCAATCCGTCGCTCGTGACGGTATCCGCGGACGGCGTGGTGACGGCGGCGTCTGCGCTCGGGATCGGTTCCATTCGCATTACGGCTGTCGGCACGCCGGTGACGCTGGAAGTTCCGGTGGAGGTGCTCGCGGCCGGAAGTCCAGCTGGAACCTCCATCGCGACGTTGGCGGGAGGAGCCGCTCGCTATTCCGTCGCGGTCGCCGACGGCGACTCGGTCGTCGGGGTAAGTGCCAACGGCGAGGCCGTGATTGCCCACGTGCCCAGCGGGCGGTTCCGCGTGATTGCCGGTGGTACCCACACGCTCGCCGTCACCTACGACAACGCTCGCAACTCGAGCTACATCGCCTCATACAGCGGGGCGATTCGTCAGGTGAACCACACGACCGGCGTCACGACCGATCTCATCATGCTGCCGGGGCCGATAGAGATCCTGAGCATCGTGGCGAGCCCGGATGGGCGGACGCTCTACGCCGGCGCCAACGGCGGCGCGATCCACATCGTCGACGTTCAGGCGCGCACGTCGCGCGTCATGAATTTTCCGGGGACGTTGCCCTTGCACCTCGTCCTGCACCCCGATGGCCAGAGGCTCTACGCGAGCGGCAACGGCGCGTTGGCCGAGCTCAACCTGCAGTCGGGGCAAACGCGGAACCTGAGCATCCCCAACGGCTACTGGCAGGCAAGCGCCATCAGCTCGGACGGCAAATTCCTGTTCGTGGTCGGGGAAAACTCGATCCTCGCCCAGCTCGACTTGACGACGAACGTCGCCACGAATCTCCCGCTCGCTGCGTGCGGGGGGTGGGGGATGGCAATCACCCGCGACGATCGCTTCCTCTACATCGCCTGTTCGGGCGGAGGGACGGTCGTGATCTACGACATCCTCCAGCAGACCACCGTTCGGCACACGGGTCTCGGAGAGGTTCGACGGGTCGCGATGAGCCTGGACGGCTCGCTCGCGGCGATCGCGAGCGGGAGTGGGGTGGTGGTCATTCGGTAGGAGTGCGCGCTCGGCACCTGCGCGATCGCGCTGTCGCCCGCGCCCCCGAGCCGCTATGCTCAAGGTCACCATGCGCCATCCCCACCCACTCCGCACGCTCGTCGTGGCCGTCCCGCTCTGGATCGTGATGATCCTCACGGGGGGGCAGTGGTGCCTCATGCCGCAGGGCGTGGCGCATCCGGTGGTGTCCAGCGCCTCGGGCGTGGGGCACGCGGGCGACGGTGGACACGCCGCAACCGGCGGACACGCCGCAACCGGCGAACACGCGGCGCACGTCGCAGCGGTGCAGCCGGTGGCGCACGACGCACATGGGGCGGGGGACGCCCGGTCACCGGGCAGCTCGCACCGTCAGCACGAGAGCAACGGTGCCTCCTGCGAATCGCAGGCGCCGTGCAGCGTGGCGATCGCCGCCGCATCGTTGCAGCTCGCGGAGTCGCCCGCACCGCATCACGCAAAGTCGCTCACGCTCCTGACGGCGCGCCCGCATTCCCTCGCCCTGGCGCCCGAGCTTCCCCCTCCGCGCGCCTGACGAGTTCCGGCCGGGCGTTCGCGCGCCCGGCAGCGCCGGCGCGACGACGTTCGCCCGGCACACGCCCGTGTGACGGCATCTCCGCATGCCGGCCGGGCGCCCTCTCGCGCCGAGCGACCTGTTCGCCGGCTCATCGGAACTCGTCACGCAGGAAGCTCGAACATGCATCGCCTCACCTGGCTGGTGCGCTTCACGGCCACCGCCATCTCGACGGTCGCCCTCGCCGCACCCTCGGCGTCGGCGCAGACCGACTTCTACAACCTGGACCGCGGCCGCCCGCTCCGCGTGGAGGACGCGCTGGCCATCGAACGCCATGCCATCGAGTGGCAGCTGGCGCCGGTCCGCCTGAGCGGCGCGCGTGGCGCCGGGAGCACGCTGGAGTTGGAGCCGGAGCTGGCCTGGGGGATCTTCCCCCGCACGCAGGTGGAGCTCGGGCTTCCCCTGGCCCGCTTCCGTCGCGGCACGCGCGAAGTGATCGGAGGGGCCGGGCTCGACCTCGCGGTGCTGCACGCCCTCAACACGGAAAGCACGACGCTTCCGGCACTGGCCATCGCGGCGCACTCGCTCCTCCCCGTGGGTCCGCTGGGCCCCTCGCGCGCCGTCACCTCATTCACCGCCATCGCCACGCGCACGATGAGCGCCGGCCGGGTGCACCTGAACGCCTCGCTCACGCCGGGCGAGTTCTCCACCGACGACCGCGTGGGTGAGGGGGCGCGCTGGGAGGTGGGCGTTGCCGCCGATCGTGCCTTCGTCTTTCGCTCCATGCTGGTAGGTGCGGAGCTGGTCGCTCGCCGGCCGCTGGCGCATGACGAGGTGGAATGGAGCGCGGCCACCGGCGTGCGCTACCAGGTGGGGCCGCGCCTCGCTGTCGATGCGGGCGTTGGGCGTGCCCTGTCGCGAGACGGCGAGTGGTCCGTCACCTTCGGTTCCGCCGTCTCCCTCTCCCTGCTGCATCGACTTGGAGGACTTCGCTGATGCGCCGCCGCCTGATCTTCGTGACGCTCCTGGCGCCGCTTGCCGCTGTGTCGCTCGCGATGCCGGTTCCTGCACGTGCCCAATGGACGGCCACGTACGAGCAGTTCTACCATCCCGGTCCGGACAACTGGTACTTCCGCACGCACTATCCCGCGGCCGACCGGCTGTTCAACGCCTTCGACTTCGGGCACGCCATCCTGTACGAGCGGCTGTACCGGCAGCCCGGTGCCGACTCGGCCATCCTCGAGGAGCGCGAGTACGACTTCCTCGCGAAAAAGCTCCTGCTCAACCCGCCGCGCCTCCCGCTCAAGGAGATGGCGATCATGCCGCACTACACGCGGATGGCGCCCGAGGCGAAGCAGATGTTCGAGTGGGCGCACATCCTGCACCGGCAGGTCTACGACGTCCTGTCCGACGAACGGCTGTCGCCCGAGGGGCGCGAGGCGCGCATGCGCGAGCTCACGCGCTACTACCTGTCGCGCAAGGACGTCGCCTTCAGCACGCGCCCCAAGACGATGGCGCTGATGCAGGAGCAGTTCTACTCGCTCGCCTTCCGCCAGCGCTACCCCAAGTTCAACGGCCTGATCTGGGGCTATCACTGGCTGCAGGTCGGGCTGTACGAACCGCTGCTTACCGGACGGAACGTCGCGGAACGGCAGGCGGGCGTGGCGGCGGCGGTGGCGCGCTTTCGCCAGATGATGACCGACCCGCCGCACACCCTGCCGTACCAGATGCCAATGACCCCGGCGGTGGCGCCGACCTTCGCCGAACGCTATCCGGAGTTGGCCATCATCTTCGACAACCTGCACTCCATGCACGACGTCATCTCCGACATCCTGGCGTCGGACAAGGTGCCGGCTGCGCGCAAGCGTGCCGAGATCCTGGCGGCCGCCGCGCGGTATCGCGACGACACGACCGAGGTGATGACGGTGGAGGGGTGGCGCAGGATGTCGGCGATGATGGGAATCCAGAACATGGGCGGGGCACCGGTGGGGTTCGTGCCGGCGCTCCCCACGCCGACCGTGCCGCGCGGCTACGTGATGCGGCACGACCGCGATGGGAACATGGTGGGCGAGCATGCGGGCCATGCCATGCCCGCCGCGCCCCGGCCCGACTCCGCCAACCCGCACGCGGGGCACGTGATGCCGGCCAAGGCCGACAGCGCCGACCCGCACGCCGGCCACGCGATGCCCGCGGCGCCCGACACGGCGGAGGTACTGGCCGTGGTGCGCGCCTTCCACGCCGCGCTTGCGGCTGGCGACTCGCTGGGGGCGCTGGCACTCCTGTCGGACTCGGTGACCATCCAGGAGGGGGGCGCGGTGGAGGACAAGGCGCACTACCGCTCGGGGCACCTGCGCGGCGACATCGCGTTCGCCTCGGCGGTGCCTTCCGAGCGCAGCGGCTTCAAGGTGCGACTGGTGGGCGAGGTGGCGTGGGTGACCTCCACCTCGAGCACGAAAGGGGAGTACCGCGGGCGCGTGATCGACTCGGCCGGCGAGGAGCTGATGGTCCTGGTGCGCGAGGGCACCCGCTGGCGCATCACGAGCATCCACTGGTCGTCGCGGAGCCGGGTGCCACGTTAGGCAGGCGCACCACTCGACACGGGAGTTCCGCCATGCTCATTCGCCGAAAGGACCTGGAAGCCATCCGCGACGGCCGCATCACGCTCGGCTTCCGCCGCCAGAAGCGCCCGACCGTGAAGACGGGCGGATCGTTGATGACCGTGCTCGGGAAGCTCGAGATCGTGTCCGTGGAGCAGGTGCGGGACAAGGACCTCACCGAGCGTGATGCGAAGGCGGCGGGCTTCGATTCGCGCGCGGCGTTGCTCGACGCGCTGGACGGCTCGGAGGGCGAGCTCTATCGCATCAGGTTCGGCGCGTTCAGCGCCGACCCGCGGCTCGCCCTTCGCGACGCGCTTCCCAGCGCGGCCGAGACCGCCGACCTCGTCGCGAAGCTCGACGCCATCGATGGCCGAGCTGCGGCGCCGTGGGCATGGCGCGCGATGGCGTTGATCCACGAACATCCGGCCATGCTGGCCGAGACGATCGCCAACAAGGCCGGCTTCGAGAAGCACCCCTTCAAGTCGAACGTGCGCAAGCTGAAGGCGCTGGGGCTGACGATCAGCCTGGACGTCGGCTACCGGTTGTCACCGCGCGGGCTCGCGGTGCTGGCGGCACATCGCAAGCGCAAGAAGTAGCGGCGCGGCGGCGGCTGCCCGGGGTGGTGCCGCGCCCCTACTCCGCCAGCTCCACCGTCCAGCGCACGGGGATGTCGGGGTTGAGCGACTCGCGCACGGAGCAGTACTTGGTCACCGCCAGCTCCACGGCACGCTCGGCGTGGACACGCTCGATCCCGGCACCGGCGATGCGGAACGTGAGATGGATGCCGATGACGCGCGCCGGCGTCGCCTTGGCGCGGGCGGCGTGCACGTCCACCGAGAGCTCGCGCACCGGCGTCCGTCGCTTGTCGAGGATGTCCAGGACGTCGACCGAGCAGCAGGCGGCGAGGGCGTTGAGCAGGGTGTCGACCGGCGAGGGACCGGTGACGGTGCCCGCGTCGATGCGATGCGTGGGAACGCCGTCGCGGCCGGCATCGAAGCGGCGGTCCCCGTCCCACGTGAGGCGCACGTGGTTGACCGCCTTGACCTCGATGCCGGGAATGGACTCCACCTCGCTCACGGCTGCCCTCCCACCTTGATGGGGGCACGCACCGCGTTCCCCCACTCCGTCCAGCTCCCGTCGTAGTTGCGCACGTGCGGGTAGCCTAACAAGTAGGTGAGCACGAACCAGGTGTGCGACGAGCGCTCGCCGATGCGGCAGTAGGCCACGACGTCATCCTGCGCCTTCAGGCCCTGCTCCTGTTCGTAGATCGCCCGCAGTTCATCCGCCGACTTGAACGAGCCGTCGGGATTGGCGGCGCGCGCCCACGGCACGGAGCGCGCCCCCGGGATGTGCCCGCCGCGCAGCGTCCCCTC
>CAZVDJ010000078.1:0-11220 GCA_964626245.1 uncultured Gemmatimonadaceae bacterium | reverse complement strand
TACGTGCATCCGGTCACGGTCGTTGCCGTCGCCGGCCCCGCCGGCAACAACATCCTCGGGGTCGCCCTCGCCTTCAACTGGGTCGACGGCGCGGGCAATCCGACCGACATCGACCGCGACGCCATCGCGACGCCGTGCTGGTCGAGATCTTCTACTACTCCCGGTTAGCGTGGGGCAAGTCCGGGGGCGACGTTGTGGACCTCTACTCGATCATCGCGCACGACACCCGGCACGCGAAGGGGCTGGCCCACGTCGACAAGCTGTTCGTGACCAGGCGTGACGCGCAGAACGGCATGGTGACGCCGATATCAAGAACGCGCCGAAGGCATTGATGAACGCGGTGCACGTCACCGGGCGGAGAGGGGTCGCAGGGACCGATGTCTCGTCATCCTGCCGGTGCCGGCCTCCTGGCGTTAGGCAGGCCCGCCGCTCGCGTATGCCCCACGCGAGCGGCGCCACCACCCGGCCCCGTTGCGCCGAGCCGGCGGTCGTCAGGCGCGTCCGGCCTGCGGGGTGCGTATCCCGTACCGCTGCGTGAGGTACCCCACGATCAGTCCCACCAGCGAGCCGGGGATCATGATCTCCCAGAAGTAGACCTTCCCCGTCTCGGGATTCGCCGGAATCGCGAACGGCAGGGCGAACAGTGCCCCCATGGCGAGGCCGAAGACGATCCCCGCCGCCAGGTTGTTGACCTTCTTGGCAAACCACCCGATGAGGATACCGGCCACGAGTCCCTTGCTCATGGAGCCAAGGACGATGCCGACCATCTGCGGTGCGACTTCAGGAGCCGAGAGGAGGGCGGTGAAGCCGTCGGCGACGCCGAGCACGCCGCCAGCGATGAGGCCAAGGAGAGGTTTGTTCATGGTGGCAGAGGACGAGAGGACGAGAGGACGAGAAGACGCGAAAACGTGGGCGAGGGCGGATTAGGTGGGGGGGCGAGCGGGCATTACGAGGAGCGGCGGCGATGGTCGAGCGGATGTGCGGTACTGACTTACTGGCACCCTACACGCCGCGCCAGATGAGGATGGTGGCGCGCACGACGGCGTAGGTCACCAGGAGCCAGATGAGCGGGCGGTTTCGCGCATACAGGCGGGCGGCGCGCTCCAGCAGCGATTCGGAGTGCGCCTCGACCTTCTCGCCGTCCAGCCATCGCCTGACGTCGGCAGCCAGGGCGCTCGCGGACGGGTACCGATCGGCCGGTGCCGGGGCGGTGGCGCGCGCGATGATCGCCGCAAGCGGGCGCGGGATGTCGGTGGTGGAAGGCGCATGCGCGGAGTCGGACGCGATTCGTACCGGCTGTGCGAGGTGCACGACGTCGCGCAGGATGGCGCCGAGCCCGAAGACATCGGCCCGCTGGTCCGCGTCGCGGGCCGCGCCGGCCGCCTGCTCCGGCGGCATGTAACCAGGGGTCCCGATCACGACGCCGTCATGCGTACGCTCGGACTGGCGGTCGACACCCGACGAGGGGTCGCCCTCACCTGAACCGTTAGGCGTGCTGGGGCCACTGGCCTCGCCGGCTGCACGCTCCGGGCCCTCCAGCAGGCGCGCCACGCCCCAGTCGACCACCAGCACCTCGCCGAACTCTCCCACCAGCACGTTGCGCGGTGTGAGGTCCCGGTGGATCACGCCGCGCGCGTGCGCGAAGGCCACGGCGTCGCAGACCTGCAGGAAGAGGCGCAGCACCTCGCCCCTTCCGTGCGTGGCCGCATGCTGCGCCAGGTTGGTGCCGCGCACCAGGCGCATGACGTAGAAGGGCCGCCCATCGGCGAGCACACCCACGTCGTGCACGGCGACGATCCCTGGGTGCTCCAACCGGGCCAGGACGCGCGCCTCGCGCGCCAGGCGCTCGGCGAGCGGCGCGGAGTCTCCCTCGAAGGCGAGCACCTTGAGCGCCACGTCGCGCGCCAGGTGACGGTCGTGCGCCAGGTACACCACCCCCATGCCGCCACGTCCCACCTCCTCCCGCACGTCGTAGCGCGCCCCGGCGTCCGGCTGGTCGAGGGTGCGCTGCAGGTGACGGACGGCGGCATCGCTCAACGAGGTCACGGCGGATCGATCCCCAGCAGCGCGCGGGCCTCGGCGCGGAACTCGGCCTCGTCGGCCGTGAGCGAGCGCAGCGTGTCCAGGACGTGCGTGCGCAGCCGGCGCCGGGCCCAGTTGAGGTAGTTGGTCACCTGCGTGACGGGTATGTCGAACTGCTCGGCAAGCTGCGCGTAGTTGGGCCGTGGCTCCTGGTCGGCGCCAGCAATGTCATACGCGACGAAGACGTCGTACGTGCGCTGGCGACCGGCGGTCTCGCAGTCGCGGCGCAGCGCCTCCAGCGACCGCTCCAGGACCGAGCGGATCCACTCGCGCTCGAAGAGCGCGGAGGTCTCGTCGCTGCTGCTGGCGGAATCGGGCGCGAGCTCGAGCGGAAGGTGCACCATGCCACCACCGCGCTTGAGGCGCGTGGCACCCTCGTGCGCGGTGCTGGCGAAGGCCATGAGGCAGCTCCTCAGGAAGGTGCGAAAGCGCCCCCGCGACGGGTCGTAGCGCTGCAGCCAGTCGCGGGCCAGCGCGTGGGCAAGGAAGTCGTGCGCCAGGTCCTCCGCATCAGCCGGCTCCAGCTGCCAGCGGTGGCGCAGCACGGCGATGATCGGCGCACGGTACACGCGCGCCACCGCCTCGGTCGCTCGCGTGCGTGTCGGTTCGTCGTCGCTGCGGAGCGCCGCGACGACCGAGTAGTGCGTGTCGGGAAAGAGTGCCACGGCGGACAAGTAGCGGCCGCACGCCGCGGCGCGCCAGACGTTCCTCGTGGTCCGGACGCCGGGGCGTGACGTCCTAACCCGCTCCCTCGTGTGCCTGCCGCAGCCAGCCAATGAGCTCCGCGTCAACCTGGTCGGGCGACTCGAGGCGCACGCGGTGTGTGACCATTGCGTTCCAGCTCCCCGCCGCCTCGAGCCGTCCCGCAGCTGCAACACCCTTGAGCTTGATCCCCACGTCGAAGCGCGTCCTGGTGGAGGGGTGCAGCGTGGCGAACTGGGTCTTTCGCTTGAGCGAGAGGTATCCCTTCTTGGGCGCCTGCTCGATGTCGCCGCCAAAGGCGAGAATGGCAGCCATGAGCTTGTCGAAGATGGGGCGGAGGGCGGCCTTGTCGCCGGCGAACATCTCGGACACCAGGTCATCGCCAGCGGCAATGCGGGCCGAGGCGTCGGACTGGAGCGCCGTGTGCGCGACGAGGTTGGCGTAGCCGTGGGTGAAGCCGTGGTCCGACTTGAGCCACGCGACGAGCTCCCCGTGCTTCGCCTTGCCGCTCGCCCGGGCGATGGCCACCCATTCGTCGAGCGACTTGCCGGTCTTCTCGCGAATGGCGGCGATCATGGAAGCGGTCTGTTCTTCGGGCGAGGCCATGGGAGCTCCGGGGTGGGGTGCGAGCGGATTAGGTGTTGGCGCTGCGGTCCATTCTGCCTCGGCGCCGCGCAGATGTCACGGAGCCCCGGGGGGCCCCCCCCAATGAACCTCTCGCCCCGCCCCCACGCACCGCCTTCACCCAGACATTCCCACCGCCATCAATTCCTTCCCCGACCGCTCGGCATTTCCGCCGCCTCACGGCGTGTCCCCCTCTCGTCTTCTCGTCTTCTCGTCCTCTCGTCTTCTGCCCCTATCTCAACTCCACCGCCCCCAGCGCCCGCAACGACGTCACCCGCCACACCCCACCACCGCGTTGCAGCTCGGCGGCGAAGCGCGCGGGGCGCCGGCGGTTGGCGCCAAAGGGCGACCGCACGTTCACGCTCGCGTCGAACTCCGCCGACGCGCGCGATCCGCGCACCGTGATCGCGGGCGCGCCACTCACGCTCATCGAGACGCGCCCCTCGCGCATGAGCGCGATCCAGGGCGACGACACGCTGCCGTCGAGCAGCGATTCGGCAACGCCGGTGTTGTTCCCGCTCAGGAGCGACGCGGCACTCGACAGCGCATCCCGAATGGCCGACTGCGCGGCCTCCTCGCTCTCCGCGTCAGCGGGCGCCGGGCGTGGCGCTTCGGGGCGCGCGGGTGCGGGATCGACCACCGTCCGCCCCTGCTCGGGTGGTGGCGATGGGGGAACGTCGCGGTCCGCTGGCCGGTCGGGAACTCCACCATCGCGGGGCGGGGTGGGACGCTCACCGCGTGGTGGCGTGGGCTGCCGGCGTCCTCGCTCGTCCGCGCCACCGGTGCCGCCGCCCCCACCTCCTCCTGGCGCCTCACCGATCACGACGCCCGAGGCAGGGGGCGGCGCGAGGCGAAGGTCGCCGGCCGTCTCCCTCGGCCGCGCCGCGAGAGACGCCGCAGAGTCGCCCACCGAGGGCGCGACGCCTGCCGGCGTCACGACCGCGGTCGAGTCGCCCCCGCCACCTCCCGCCGGACCGTCAGGTGCACGGAGCGTGCGCACCGCCAACCCTGCGGAGAGGAAGAGGGCGCCGGCGATCACGTAGCTCCGCCAATCGCGTCCCCAGTCACCGGCAGATCCTGCGATTCCCCGGTCGCCCTGGCCTGGCTTCTCACCAGCCGGAGGCGCCAGGCGCGTCTCGGCGACGCGATCGGCGCCACCGCCACGTGCACCGCGCACCGTGTGCTCGGCCGTGGCCTGCACGATCTCCGGCGCCAGGCGGGTTGCGCCTGGCGGCGTCGCCTGCCGGGGCGCACCGGCGTCGGCCACGGGCGCTGACGCGGCCAGCCGGGTCTCCGCCGGAACCGGCGTTCGACGCGGCCGTACCACCGACACCTCCGCCAGCTCCTCCAGCGCTTCGCGGAAGGCGACGGCGCTGGGATAGCGCTCCTCGCGTCCCTTGGCCATCGCGCGTGCGATCACCGCGTCCAGCGCGGCCGGGACCTCCGCCACGATACGACTCGCTGCCGGCGGCGGCTCGTTGAGCTGCTTCATCATCAGCGCGTAGTCGGAGTCGGCCTCGAAGGCCATGCGCCCCGTCACGAGCTCGAAGAGCACCGCCCCCACCGCGTACAGGTCGGTGCGCCCATCCACTTCCTCGCCGCGCAGCTGCTCGGGGGCCATGTACATCGGCGTCCCCACCGCGTGCCCCACTTGCGTCTGGCGGCGGCGTCCCATGAGCCGGGCGATGCCGAAGTCCATCACCTTCACCGCCCCGGTGCTGGACAGCATCACGTTGGCCGGCTTGATGTCGCGATGCACCACGCCCTTGTCGTGCGCGTGGTCGAGCGCGTCGAGCACGGCGGCGCACAGCTCGCAGGCGCGCGCCCAGGCGATGCGCCCCGACCGCTGCACGATCGCCTCGAGCGTGTCGCCGCGCACGTACTCCATGATCATCAGGAACGACTCGGCGTGACGCTCCAGCCCGTGCAGCGTCGCGATGCGCGGGTGGTTGAGCCGCGCCAGCGCCACCGCCTCCTGCCGGAAGCGCTCGATGAGCTGCGCGTTGCGCGCCAGCTCGGGCTTGAGGACCTTGATCGCCACCTCGCGGTCTAGCATCTCGTCCACCGCGCGGTAGACGGCCCCCATCCCGCCGTCGCCCAGCCGCTCGACGATGCGATAGTTGCCGACGACGCTGCCGATCATTGGGGGATCTCCACGGCGCGCGTGGCCACGGCCGCCGCCCTGGCCGGGGTGCCCGTCGTGCTCATCGCCAGGATCGCCACCGAGATGTTGTCATGCCCCCCGGCCTCGCGCGCGAGCGTCACCAGCCGGTCGCACGCCACCTGCGGGTGCGTGTCGCGCACCGCGGCGAGCAGCACGTCGTCCTCCACCAGGTCGTACAGCCCGTCGCTGCACAGCAGGAAGGCGTCGCCCGGCAGGAGGGCAAACGGCTGGGGCCACCCCGTCACCTGCACGTCGCGATGGCTCCCCAGTGCGCGCGAGATGACGTTCTTGTCCGGATGGTGCCGCGCTTCCTGGCGCGAGATCACCCCCTGCCGCACCAGCTCCATCACCGCCGAGTGATCCTCGGTCATGGCGAAGATCTCGCCGTTGCGCACGAGGTACGTGCGCGAGTCGCCGACATGCGCGCCGTAGGCGTGGCCGCCGCGCAGCAGCAACGCGGTGACGGTCGTTCCCATCCCGGCCAGCTTCTTGTTGCGCTCTGCCGCCTCGAAGATCGCGCGGTTGGCGGCCTGCACGGCGCGGGTGAGGAGCGTGAGCGGGTCGCCGTCGTCGGTCTCGAAGCGCCGGATGATGGTCTCGGTGGCCAGGCGCGAGGCGATCTCCCCGGCCTCGTGCCCACCCATTCCGTCGCAGACCACCGCCAGCACCCCGCGGCGCGCGAGTTCGTCGGCCGAGGTGGGTCGGATGACCCGGACCATGTCCTCGTTCAGTTCGCGCACGCACCCCGGGTCGGTGGCCACCCCGGCCTCGATGCGCAGCTCGGCTGCCCCGCCGTCGGCCGCAACCGGGCGCGCCAGCTCCACGGTGGGACGCACGCGCGGGCCGCTCGCCGGCGATGGGGTACCGCGGTTGAACAACCGGTCCAGGAACGACATCACGGCCTCGGGATTACGGGGTTCGGCAGCGCGGGAGCGACTCGAACGTCTCGGCCATTCCCTCCTCGAGCCGGAGCGGCTTGCGCAGCTCGTCGCATCCGGCACGCCGCAGGACCAGCTCCACCTCGGTCCCCAACGGTGCACGCCACGTGTAGGGGGTGGTCCCCACGTGCACGGCGTTGATGTAGACGTCGGCGCTCCCTCCCAACACGCGGATGATCAGCGGCCGGAGGCTCACGCTTGCGTTGCTCGCCGTCCCCGCCGGTGGCTCGATGGCGCGGTCGCCGGGCGGGGTGATCGCCCCAGGCACTCCGGCCGGATGCACGGGTGCGCTGTCGGGATCGCCGGCGAAGCCGCCAGCGCCTTCGGCGCGCAGCGGGCCGCGCGGGGGAGGACGGTCGGGACCGACCGTTGAGCCGCCGTGCTCCGCGGGTGACGACAGGCTCATCACGAAGAAGGCGACGGCGGCGAGCGCCATGGCCGCGGAGGCGACCACGCGCCATTCGCGACGGATCGTGGTGGCCACCTCGCCGCTCGAGCGCAGCAGGTCGGCGCCGAGTGCGCCGGCCCGTCCCGCCGCGCGCGCGGCCGGGGCCATGCGATCGCCCGATTGCAGCGCCTGCAGGTCGGTGAGCAGCGCCTCGGCCGATGCATAACGATCCTCGGGGCGCACCCTGAGGCAGCGCCCCACGATGCGGTCCACCTCGCGCGGAAGGTCGGGCCGCAGCTCCGACGGCGGCGTGTAGGTGCCGCGCAGGATGCGCTCCCCCAGCACGCCGGGCGCCTGTCCCTCGAACGGAAGGCGCGCCGTGAGCAGCTCGTAGAAGAGGATCCCCAGCGCCCAGATGTCGGAGCGCGGCTCGGCGCGCCCGGTGCGCAGCTGCTCGGGCGCCAGCGACATGAGCGTTCCCACGACGTTGCCGGTACTCGTCAGGCGCGGAGATCCCTCGGCCATCGCGATGCCGAAGTCGAGCAGCTTCACGCGCCCCAGCGAGTCGACCTTGACGTTGTTGGTCTTGAGGTCACGGTGGATGATGCCGCGCTGGTGGATGTACCCCACCGCATCGGCCAGGGCGCCAAAGATCCGAAGCGCATCGGACAGCGGAAACGCGCCGCGGGTGCGCAGGAGGTGGTCGAGCGTCTCGCCGTCGACGTACTCCATGACCAGGCAGGGCGCCCCCTGCACCTCCAGGAACTCGTACATCTGGGCGATCGCCGGGTGCGACAGCGCCTGGAGGATGCGCGCCTCGTTGCGGAACCGCTCGAGCGCCCGGGGAGCGACGGCGCCGCCGCCCATGACCTTGGCGGCGGCGACGCGTCCCGTGTTGCGGTGGGCCACCCGGTACACCGTCCCCATGCCACCGGACCCCACGTAGTCGACCACCCGCCAGGGGCCGATGGTGCTGTGTGGTGGAAGTCCGGTGGACATGGGGGCCGGGGAGGGATGCGAGGGTGCAGCGTGACGCCCGGCTCAGTTGCTCGACGTGGGGTCGCCGATCCGGAGGAGCTCCATCCCGTAGCGGATCGGGATGGCGAAGGAGATCTGCGCGTCGCCACTCTTGCCGGCGAAGTAGATGCCGATCACCTGGCCAAAGGCGTCGAACATCGGGCCGCCGCTGTTGCCGCCGCCGGTGGAGTTCACCGTGAGCTGGTAGGTGTCACCGCTCGGGGCGAAGGTCATGAAGCCGTCGCGCACCTCGGCGTCCGCCGCCCGCAGGATCTTCCCGATGTTGCCGGTCGAGAGCGTGGGCATGGGGAGCACCCGCTGTTGCACCTCGCGGTTGAACATGTCGCGCGACTTGATGAGCGTGATCACCTCGTCGGAGATGCCGGGGTAGCCCATCACGGTGACCGCATCGCCCTGGCGCGTCTTGTCGTACGTGTCGACCATGTTCACGTAGGAGAGCGTGGGCGGCGCGTCGACCTTGATGAGCGCGACGTCGTGACGCTGCGACGGGCGGACATTCTGTGCCTCGAACGGCGTGGGGTCCTTGGGGAAGCGGACCATCAGGTATTCCACGCGGGCCTGGAAGTCGCCGATGTCACCCTTGGGACCGGCCTGCTTGGTCTCGCTGGGGATCCACTGCTGCGGCGGGCGCGTGAGCACGGGCTGGCCGTTCTCGTCCAGCGCCGGGCCACCGGTGCGCGGGTCCAGGATGGGGCCCACGTCCTGCTGCGGGTCGAAGCGGTACCAGGTCTGCCAGTTGTAGGCCACGTGGCGGTTGGTGATGATGAAGCCGTTCGACGTGACCACGAAGCCCGAGCCGCGCGAGCTGACGCCGATGGGGCGGCCCGAGTTCTGGTCGAGCGTGAGCGCCGGCTCGATGGCGTTGTTGACCTCGACGTACGCCGGGATCGCCATGCGTCCGTTGTCCAGGATGGGGCGCACCCGTCCGTCACGTCCCTTGTAGCGGTTGGCGATGAGGCGGTGATAGACCTGCCCGCCCGTGGCGCGATACGTCAGCTTCCACGAGAAGTCGACCTGCACCACCGCCGAGCCGAACTTCTCGGCGATCTCCGCCGGCTGCAGCTGCTTGGACAGCTCGTTGGCGCGCGACAGGTCGTTGCTGATCTGGCTCATCCCCGCCTTCTGCGACTTCTCGATGCTGTCCTTCACGAAGGCGAGCCGCTCGGCCTGCTCCTGCTCGGAGTCGTCCATGCGCTGCTTGGCAAAGGCGCCGGCCGCCACCACCAGCACCAGCGCCGCGGCGCCCACCAGCATGCTGTTGCGGTTGGACTTGGCCTTGGTCTCGCCGATCATCCGCTCCACCGTCGCCTTGCCGATGGCGTTGGGCGCCGGGGCACCCGCGGCCGCCCCGGCCGGCGCGCCGGCGCTGCCGTGCGTGCTGCTCACGCGCGTCTCGGCCACCCCCTGCACCGTGGCGCCCACCGGGCCGGCCACGCCCAGGCGCGTCGCCTTGACGTAGATGGCCGGCAGCGGGTCGATGTCGAACTGCAGCTCGGGACCGCCGGCGCCCAGCTGGATCACGTCGCCGGGCTGCAACGGCATCTCCCCAACCACGCGCAGCTTGTTGAGGAAGGTGCCGTTTCGCGAGTTCATGTCCTGCAGCTTGAAGCGGTACGGATCGGCGGCGTCGCGCGAGATGCGCGCATGCTGGCGTCCCACCAGGTCGTCCTTCTCGGGGTCGAAGCGGACGCTCGCGGCCGGATCGCGCCCGATGGTGAGCTCGGCGAACTGCTGCAGGGGAAACTCCTCGAGCTGCGAAGCCTTGGAGCCCTTGAGGTGGCGAAGGATGACGCGTTCCATGGGTCTTCTCCGTGATGGGGCCGTTCGGGGTCGGGGGACTGCTCACGGAGACACGCGCACGAAGCGCGCGGTGAAGCTCAGGCTAGCTCTTCGCCGGGGCGGGCTGGGGGGCGGCGCGCTGGCGCCAGCGGTCGGCGTCGCGTCGTCGACCGAGCTGCTCGTAGACCTCGGCCAGGCGGCGGGCGGTCTGGCGGGTGGGGTCGGCCTCGGCGCCGCGGGCGGCGAGCAACTTCTCGAACGACCGGCGGAGCATCGGCTCCCCCTCGCCCGCGCGTCCGGTCATTGCCAGGTGGTGCCCCAGGACGCTCTCGGACGACGCGATGGCCCAATGGTCGGCGGGGAGGTACTCGCGCCGAAGGGCGAGCGAGCGGCGAAGGGCGCTGTCCGCCCCCGCCACCTGTCCCTGGGCAGCCAGCGCCAGCCCCAGGTACTGCAGGGCAACGGCGGATTGCGGGTGGCTCTCGTGCAGTGCCCCGCCGATATGACTCGCCACCTCGCGCGACGCACGCTCCGCGTCGGGCCACCTTTTCGTCGTCACCCCCAGGCCGGCGAGCATCACCACCGAGCGCAGGTACTCGGGGTGCGTCGCCCCAACGACGGGGCGCAGGACCTCGATGGACAGCCGCGCCACCGAGTCGGCGCGATCCAGGCGTTGCTGCGACTCGTACACGCCGGCCAGGTTGCGCAGGGCGCTGCCGTAGGTCACCGAACGGCGCCCGCGTGCGCGCTCCTCGGCGGCCAGCGCCTCCACGGCGAGCGTCTCGGCCCGCGCAAAGTCGCCCAGGTACTGGTACGAGACGGAGAGGTTGTTGAGCGTGAAGGGGAGCGCATCGCGCGAGGCAGAGTCGGTGCTCGCGCGCCGGATCGCCGCGGACTCGAGCTTGTAGTCCATCGCCTCCGCCAACCGTCCCTGCTGTTCCACGTATCGCGCCACGTTGTCCAGCGCGGTCGAGAGCTCGGCCGGTGCCCGCGGGGAGATGCGGCGCTGCACGTCGAGCACGCGGCGTCCGATCGCTTCGGCCTCGGCAAACTCCCCGCGCGCCTCGGCCAGCGCCCCCAGGTACGACAGCGACATGCTGGTGCGCTGGTCCATTTCCCCAAACTCGCGGCGGCGCAGCTCCACCGCGCGCTCGATGTGCACGCTGGCCGAGTCGTAGAGTCCGAGCTCGGTGTAGGTCTGCCCGAGGGTGTGACGGATCTGCGCCTCCACCTCCGGCGCGAGCTGCTGCCGCTCGATGTCGCGCGCTGCCTGTGACAGCACCTGCGCCACGGTGACATCGCGCCCGGCGTTGCCGGGGTCCACAGAAGCCAGCATCGTGGAGAGGAAGCTGTTCACCTGCTGCGCCTTGGCGCGCTCGACTTCGGCGCGGCGCGCCTGTCGCGCCGTCGCCAGCGCGCCGCCTACCAGCGCCGTGCCGGCAATGATCCCCGCGGCGACCTCGACGCGGCGGCGGCGGAGGAACTTGGCGGCGCGGTAGCCGAGC
>CAZVDJ010000077.1:0-11421 GCA_964626245.1 uncultured Gemmatimonadaceae bacterium | reverse complement strand
GCCCCATCCCGCGCACGTCGCCGATAGCCGCGTGGCGCGCTTGCAGCTCGCGGAGGCCGGCCACCAGGTGAGCGCCGACGATTCGCGCGTTCTCCTGCAGCCCCTCCTCGCGCACGATCCGCAGCACCTCGGTCCCCACGCGGCACGAGAGCGTACTTCCGCCAAAGGTCGAGAAGAACTCGATCCCGTTGTCGAACGAGCGCGCGATGTCGGTCGTGGTGACCACCGCGCCCATGGGGTGGCCGTTGCCTAACGGCTTGCCCAGCACCACGATGTCCGGCGCCACCTGCTGCTGCTCGAACCCCCAGAAGTGCTCGCCCAACCGCCCCAGCCCCGTCTGCACCTCGTCGGCGATGCACACGCCGCCGGCACCGCGGATGCGCTGGTAGACGCCCTGGAGGTACCCGACCGGCGGGATCACCTGCCCGGCCACGCTGGGAAAGGTCTCGGCGATGAAACCGGCCAGCCGCCCGCCGCGCTCACGCACGCGCCCGACGGCGGCATCCACATACCCGGCAAAGCGCTCGGCGGCATCGGCCCCCTGGTGCGCGCCGCGGTACGCGTCGGCGACGGGGACGAGCTGCACCCAATCGGGACGCCCCCCGCCATTCGGCTTGTTGAACTTGTACGCCGACAGGTCGTAGGCGCCGGTGGTGTTCCCGTGGTAGCCGTGGTCCGGCGTGACCATGTCCCGGCCCCCGGTGTGCGTTCTCGCCAGCCGCAACGCGAGTTCGTTTCCCTCGCTCCCGCTGTTCACCAGGAAGACGTGCGTCAGGTGCGCGGGCAAACGCGCCAGCAGCTCCTGGGCAAAGGCAAGCTGCGCGGGGTGCAGGTAGCGCGTGTTGGTGTTGAGGCGCGCCAGCTGGTCGGCGGCCACGGCCGCCAGGCGCGGATGCGCGTGCCCCACGTGCGGCACGTTGTTGTACGCGTCCAGGTAGGGACGCCCCCACTCGTCGTACAGGTAGTGCTTCCATCCGCGCACGAAGAGGCACGGGTCGCGATAGCTCAGGCGCAGGTTGCCGGCAAAGTGCACCGAGCGCCCGGCCTGCAGCGCCGCCTGGTCGATGGGGTGATACGCCACGTGCTCGTCCGGCAGGTTGAGCAATGCGGCCGGATTGGGACAGATCGCGCGCCACAGCTCCAGCTCGTCGGGATCGGCCACGCCGGGCCAGTCGCCCTCCATCCCGTCCGTCAGCATGGCGAGCTGGAAGTGCAGGTGCGGATCCCACCCGCCATTCTCCTCCATCACCCCCAACTCGGCGAAACGATCGCCGCGCACGACCGGCTGGCCCACGCGCAGCGCCTGCGCGCTCGCGCGCGACAGGTGGCCGTAGAGCGTCCAGAACGCGTCACCATCCGCCGTCTCGTGGCGCAGCACGACCATCCCGCCGTAGTCCAGCCGGGCCTCGCGATACTCCACGGTCTGCACCACGCCGTCGCACGGCGCGTGAACGGGCGACCCCGCTGGAAGGAAGATGTCGACGCCGATGTGCACGCTGCGCCGGTCGGCGATGGTGTGTGTTCCGAGGCGAAAGGCGGGGGCGGTGTAGACGGCGCGTGGTTCGCCGTAACTCCCCACCCACGCCGGCCCCACGCCCGCGGCCGCGCCTAACGTCCGTGCCTCGGCCTCGGTCATCGCCGTCGGGTCGCGCGGCACCAGCGAGGTGGTGATGGCGAGCGACCCCGTGGGCATGGTGGAGAGGTCCATCCCCATCACGGGGGCGAAGGCCCCGCGCGCGGCGCGGAGCCAGCTGTGCACGCGCGCCGCCCGGTCGCTCGCCGGCATGCCGCACGCGGCGCGAAGCCGGGCGCACACCTGCGCGTCGGCGACGGTCGTCGTGCGCTCGAGGTAGCGCCACGCAGGCCCCTCGGAGACCACGACATACGGATCGCCCGGCCGCTCGCGCTTCATCTGCGCCGAGTTGGTGACGCTGACCGCCAGCCGCATGAGGAGGAGCGGCCAGACAAGGTCGAGCTGGCGGCCGGTGAGCGGGGCGACGGCGTGGTAGCCGCTCACGAAGGCGGCGAGTGCGCGCTCGGGGTGCGGGTGCGCGCACACGAGGTACGCGCCGGCGATGGCGATGTCGCAGACAACCGGCCCCGCCACCAGGTCGCCGAAGTCGAGGATGCCGGAGAGCGAGGGGGTGCCACGCGCGTCGCGGGCGACCAGGAGGTTCCAGTCGTTCAAGTCGTTATGCAGCACCGCGACCGGTTGCGCGCCTAGCGCGTGTCGCACGCCGTCGTACCGCAACCACGCCGCCGCCACCAGGTCCCGTCGTGCCGGATCGTCGATCTCGTCCACGCGCTCCATGACCCAGTCGGCCCGGGTCAGGTCCCACTTGAAGTCACGGTGGATCCCGGGGTGCGAGAAACCGGCAAGGGCGCCATGCAGTCGTGCCACGCTGCCGCCGAATGCGTGGATGAACGGCAAGGCGTGCGGCCGATCGTGCGCATACGTGACACCGTCGAGCGCCGTGAGGAGCCAGAGCCATCGCTCGACGCCGTCGCGATCGCGCCAGCTGCACCACGCATCGCCCGCGCGCGTGCGCACGACGCCGGGGACGGGGAGCGATGCATCGTGAGCCCGCACGTGCTCGTGCACGGCGCACAGCATCTCCACGAAGGCAACGTCGCACCCAGCACGCATGACCTTCAGCACATACCGCGCGCCGTCACGCGCAGTGGCCAGCAGGTTCAGGTCGTACTCGCCGGCCAGCGGTTCGAGCGTGGCGTCGATCCCCCAGGCGTCGGCCAGCGCGTCACGCCAATGCGACGCGGCGCCACTCTCCCCCGGTGCCGTGCTCACGGACGGTAGGCGATGCAGTCGATCTCCACCTTGAGCCCTTCGCGCGGCAGCTTCGACACCTCCACCGTGGTGCGGGCGGGCCGGTGGTCGCCAAAGGTGCGCGCGTACACCGCATTCATGGCGGGGAAGTCGGCCATGTCGGTGAGGAAGACGCCGCAGCGCAGCACGTGCTGCAGGTCGGTGCCGGCCGCCTGCAGGATGGCGCGCAGGTTGCGCAGGCACTGCTCCGTTTGGCTCGCCGCGTCAGGGCCGCTGAGCTGCCCGGTGGCGGGGTCCATGGCCCCCTGTCCCGACACGAAGACCAGCCGTTCGAACGCCATGCCCGGCGAATAGGGGCCTACGGGGGTTGGGAGATCGGGGGCGAGGACGGGGGTGTGGCGTGGCGAGTGTCCGGCGGGATGGCTCATGGCAACGATGCGAAAGGCAGTCGTGGACGTGACGAGGTCAATCGCGGCAGGGTCTCCCAAGATACCTTCCCGCCGCGTCGCGGCATGCCCGTGGCACGGCGCACCATCGCACCGCCCTCCCACTCGACCCCCATGTCGATCGACCGCAAGGCGCTCGTGCGCCAGTACAAGGAAACGCCCCGAACCGCGGGCGTGGCTGTGGTGCGCAATCGCACCAACGGCAAGAGCTTCGTCTTTGGCGGCGTGGACATCCCGGCGCTCATCAACCGCCATCGCGCCCAGCTCAAGATCGGCTCGCACCCCAACCGGACGCTGCAAGCCGACTGGAAGGTGCTCGGCGCCGACCAGTTCGACTTCGACGTCGTCGACACGCTCGCGGCCCCCGAGACCGCCGACGTGGACCAGCGCGACGACGTGGCGGCGCTGGAAGCGCTCTGGCTGGAAAAGCTCGCGCCGTGGGAGCCCGCCGGCTACAACCGTCCGCCGAAGGCCCGGTAGAAGCCGCGCCACTCACTCGCCCCATCGCACCCCATCAACGCAGGACGGCCCGGGCAGCATTCGCCGCCCGGGCCGTCATCACCTACGTGGTGGTGGTGCGCTCGCGTCGTCGGGTCACGTGGCCACCGACAGGTCGCGAATGGCCTGCTGCAGCTTCTGCACGCGCGCGCGATCGCACGACGAGTTGGCGTCGTTCCCCAGCTCGCCGGCCAGCGTGCTCAGCGCCGTGTTGCGCGAGCCGCCGGACGCCCGCTCGGCGCTGCTCAGCGCCTGGCGCACGCCGGCGATGCGGCTGGCGGAGAGGCACTTGTTGCGCTCGAGCTGGTCCACGTAGGCGCGCGCCAGCGCGAAGCTGGGCGGCCAGACGATCTTGGGCTGCCCCTGCGCGTTCAGGTAGTCCCAGTGGACAGTCTTGGCGGCGTCGATCTCGTTCTGCGTCAGGAACTCGCTCGGCGTGAGGTCGAAGATGTCCATGCCGCGCGCGATCTCCGACGAGATGATCGCGCCGTTGTACCAGTAAACCGACCACGAACCGCCCATCGCCATGCGCGTCGAGTCGGCCGGCCCACGATCGTGATACGCGATCTCCACCGGGTTCTTGGGATCGGTCCAGTCGAAGATCGAGATGCCACCCTGGTACCACGCCTGCACCATCACGTCGCGCCCGGGGATCGGGATGAGCGAGCCGTTGTGCGCCACGCAGTTCTCGTTGCTCGTCTGGGCCGCCGGGAGCTTGTAGTAGCTCTGGAACTCCATCTTCCCGTTGTTCAGGGTGAAGATGGCGTTGGCCCCCCACTCCTTCGGGTCCGAAGCGCGGCACTTGGGACCACCGCCGCCGCCCCACTCGTCGGTGAAGAGGATCTTGGTGCCGTCGTTGTTGAAGGTGGCCGAGTGCCAGTAAGCGAAGTTGGAGTCGGCCACGGCGGACACACGCACCGGGTTGGTGGGGTTGCGAATGTCGAGCAGGATGCCGTAGCCCTCGCACGCACCGCCGGCCAGCCCGAGCGCCGGATAGACGGTGATGTCGTGGCACTGGTTGGGACCGGGACGCGGGCGTCCGGGCGCGGCGTCGCCGCCGCCCATCATGCGGGCGATCATGGCCGGGAGGCCGGCCCGCAGCGCGGCGCTATCGGCTCCCGTCGGGGCGCCCGTGCCACCACGCGCCTTGACGATGGAGTCGAGCATCGGCCGCGTGAACTGCGGCGGCAGCACGAACGACTCGCCGCCGACATCGGCCACGAAGGCCCCCTTTGCCCGGGCCTCCTCGATTGCCTTGATGTCATCGGGAGCGGCGCCGTGCCCCTTGGGGGCGGTGAGCCCCTCGAAGATGCGCGGGCTCGAGACGATCGCCGCATCCTGCGGGCGCGCCAGCGGCACCTTGATCACTTCGATGCGGAAGAGCGCCGAGTTGGGGTTCTTGTCGGGCGTCTCGCGCACGCACCCCGGAAGCTCACCTTCGGGGCGCACCCCGGCCGAGCCGGAGACGTAAATGTAGATGTTCTCCCGGTCGCGCGGATCCTCGAGCACCGTGTGCGTGTGCGACCCGCGGCACGTCTGCACGTTGGCGACGTTCTTCGGGTTGGCGATGTCGGTGATGTCGAAGATGCGGATGCCGCGCAGGCGATCCTTGCTCTCGCGCTCGCGCACCCCCTGCGTGCCGCAGTCCAGGCGCCCTTCCATCCCCTCGCCCGAGACGAAGAGCAGGTTCTTGTAGACGGAGACGTCGCTCTGCGACGCAGGGCAGACGAAGCCGCGCACGAGCGTGGGCTTGGACGGGTTGGAGATGTCCCAGACCTGCCAGCCGTTGTAGTTGCCCTGGATGGCGTACTTGCCGGTGAACGCCAGGTCGGAGTTGGTCTTCCCCAGGAACTCCTGCGGCGGGGCGACCTTCGCCAGGACCTTGAGGTTCGAGACGGCCTCCTCGGCGTTCATCAGGCCGGCCTTGAGGCCGACGCGCGGATCGGGGCGAGCGGCCGCGCTGGGCGCGGTGACCACGGTGGCCGTGCGCGAGCAGGCCGCGAGCGACAGGGCGCCCAGGAGCAGCGCGAGCGACGACGTGGGTGACGGGTGACGCAGGACTGACACACGAGCCATGAGCGGTTCCTCTTGGGTGGAGCGACGGGTACGAAGCTGCGTGGAGGGGAATGGCACGCGGTGAAGCGCGGGATGACGCGCGTCGTGCCGGTGACGAAGCGAGCGCTACGCGGCGCCGGCGGCAAACCGGCGTCAGCGGGCAGCCGGCCCTTACGACGGCGACCGCTCGCCGATCTGCAACTGGAAGAGCATGCGCTGCATCCGCGCAATCTCGGTGGTCTGGTCGACGTTGACGTCCGAGGCCAGCTTGAAGACCGACTCGTCCTGTCCCGCACCGTCCCGCGAGAAGAGCGCGGTGACCATGGTGACCGCCCCCTGATGGTGCTGGATCATGTAGGTGAGGAAGAGCCGGTCGAACTCGGCGCCGCGCGCCTTGCCAAGTTCGGCCATCTGCGCGTCGGTGAGCATGCCGGGCATGTGCGCGCCATGCTGCATTCCGCCATGCGACATGCCGGCGTGGCCCTCGGTACTCACCTCGGGGACGGGCTGGCCGCGATCGCGCAGCCAGGTCTGCATCAGTGCGATCTCGTCCAGCTGCGCGTTGATGATGCGCGCGGCCAGGGTCCGAATGGCCGGGCTGGCGTCGTTGTTCGGCGCCAGGCGGGACATGACGATGGCCTGCGCGTGATGGCCGATCATCCCCGTCATGAACTCGACGTCGGCGGGGGTAAACCGCATGCGCGCGCTGTCGGTGCGTGCGCGGACGATGGTCGCCATCTCCGCATTCGAGAGCGGTCGCTCGGACGTGGGGCCACGGGTGGAGGCGCAAGCGGCGCTACCAAGGAGCGCCGCGCCGGCGATGGCGGGCGTTACGAGCTTCGCGATACGTAGGGTCATGCTGAGGGACTGGTGCGGTGCTCAGGGGCGCCCGTGCCGTCGGCGCCCCTCAATGGGCCCTCCAAGCTACCACGTACGGACCGGATCGCGAGCGCGTTTCCCGCTCGTGGTGTCTAACGGTCGGGCGACGCGCAGCTTGTCGGCCGGCTGGCGCACCATTACCCCCCGCTCGAACCCCAGGTTTCGTGAGCCCACTTCCCCCGTCTCGCCCCGCCACCCCTCGAGCGCCGAGGGGCAGCCGCTTCGCCAAGCGGTTCTCCTTCCCGCTCCTTCTGCTGGCGGGGTGGGCGCCCGTGCTGCATGCCCAGCGCGCCGACACGTCGGTCACCCCCAACTGCCCCAGCTGCGCGGAGTGGAACGAGCCGCAGGCGCCGTTCAGGATCTTCGGAAACACGTACTACGTGGGAACGCACGGGCTTGGCGCCGTCCTGGTCACCACCGAGTCCGGGCACCTGCTCATCGATGGTGGCCTGGCCGAGTCGGCCCCGCTCATCGCGCGCAACATCGCCGCCCTTGGCTTTCGCCTGGCCGACGTGCGCGTGATCGTGAACTCGCACGTGCACTACGACCACGCCGGAGGAATCGCGGCGCTGCAGCGGATGAGCGGCGCGGAGGTGGTGGCCAGCCCGTCGAGCGCCAAGGTGCTGCGGTCGGGCCAGGCGGGGCGCGACGACCCGCAGTACGGGCTGGCCTTCCCCATCGTCCCGGTCGCTCGGGTGCGCGAAATCCCGGCGGGCGACACGGTGCAGCTGGGCGGCGTCCTCTTCACTGCCCTGCGCACGGCGGGACACACGCCGGGGGGGACGAGCTGGACGTGGCGGGCCTGCGAGGGGGGGCGCTGCTGGACGATCGTCTACGGCGACTCGCAGACCGCCATCTCCTCCGACGACTTCCGCTTCACCGCCTCGCCGCACTATCCAACGGTGCTCGACGACTTTGCGGCAGGGCTCGACGCGCTCGAGCGCGCGGCGTGCGACGTCCTGGTCACGCCGCACCCCAGTGCCTCGGCGCTGTGGGATCGGCTGGCCCGCCGGCAGGCGGGGGAGGGAGATGCGATGCGCGACCCCGGGGGATGCGCACGCTACGCCCGCACGGCGCGCGAGCGGCTGGCGAAGCGCGTGGCCAGCGAGCGCGAGGGGCGTTAGGCGGCGGCCGCGGCAGCGGGGTGATGCCGCCGGCCCGGTCGCGTCAGGCCGCGCGCCAGCGGTCGATCTCGCCGCGCAGCGCGCGCGCCAGGGTGTCGCGCGTGAACGGCTTGGTGACGAAGGCGCCGAGCGAGGCGACGTCGGCCAGCGTCGCCTCGTCCAGCCCGGCATAGCCGGACATCAGGACCACCGGGTGGCGCATGGCGCGGGCGCGCAGGCGGCGCACCAGGTCGGGGCCGCCCAGCCGTGGCATGATCACGTCGGACACGATGGCATCGAAGGCCGTGCCCGACTCCACCAGCGCCAGCGCCGCGTCGCCGTCGGCGGCGGCAATCACCTGGTAGCCCAGGTGTGACAACATGCGCGTTGCCACCTCGCGCACCGACGGCTCGTCTTCCACCAGCAGGATGCGTTCGCGTCCGTCGAGCGTGCCGCGCTCGTCGGAGAGGCTCGCATCCTCGGCGGCGGCGGGGAGCCAGACGGTGAATCGCGATCCCTGGCCCAGCGTGCTGTCCACCTCGATGGCACCGCCGTGTCCCGTCACGATGCCGTGGCACACCGCCAGCCCCAACCCGCTCCCCTGGTTCACGTCCTTGGTGGTGAAGAAGGGCTCGAACAGGCGTGGACGCACCTCCGGGGCGATCCCGGTGCCGGCATCGATGACGTCGACCGTCACATATCGACCGGGGGCGAGCGGCATCACGCCGCCGGGGCGCGCCTCGTCGAGCCGCTGCCCGGCCAGCCGGATCATCAGCGGCCCCCCCGCCGGCATCGCGTCGCGCGCGTTCATGACCAGGTTCACGAAGAGCTGCTCCAGCTGCGACGGATCGGCCAGGACCGGGGGGAGCCCCTGCTCCAGCTCCATCGACAGTGCGATGCCGTCCCCCACCGACTGCTGCAGCCCGCGCTCCATGCTGGAGAGGAGGCTCGCCAGCTGCACGGGGACGGGCTTGCTGTGCTGGCGGCGGGCGAACGCGAGCAGCTGGCGGGCCACGTCGGCCACGCGCCGTCCGGCCTTCCAGATCTCGTCCAGGTCGGCGGCCAGCGCCGGGTCCTTGCCGGCGCTCGTGCGGGCCAGCTCGGTGAAGCCCAGCACGCCGGTGATGGAGTTGTTGATCTCGTGTGCCACGCCCCCCGCCAGGCGCCCGATTCCCTCCAGCTTCTGCGCCGCCACCAGTCGCTGCTCCAGCCGCGTGCGCTCCTCCAGCTCGAAGGCCAGTTCGGCCGTGCGTTCGATCACGCGCTGCTCGAGCGACGCGCGCGAGGCCGCCAGTTCGCGCGTGCGTTCGTCGACCATGCTCGCCAGTTGCTGCTCGCGGCGCTGCAGGATGCGCAGCCGCCAGCGTGCCGCCAGCAGCACGGCGCCCACCGCCAGCACCAACACCGCCGGGAAGAACCACGCGGTCTCGTGCAGGCCGAGCGGGATGTCGAGGTCGAGCGTCGCCATCTGCGGGTTCCAGTCGCCGTCCTCGGCGGCGACGCGCACCTCCAGCCGATAGCGCCCACCGCGCAGCGGGCCGAACGACAGCGTGCGCCGCTGGTCCGCATCGCGCCAGGCGGAGTCGATCCCCACCATGCGGTACTCGGCACGGACGCGCGACGGGACCAGGGCGTTGGTCGCGGCGAAGGTCAGCTCCACGCGCGTGGGGCGCGATGGCAGGCGCACGACGGGTGCGACCGGGTTCGCGACGCCGTCGACCACCAGTGCTTCCAGATGCACCTGCGGCGGGAGCGAGTCGGCATCCAGCTCGCGCGGGTCCAGGCGCACCGCGCCCGCATAGGTGGGGAACCAGAGCCGTCCCTGCGCGTCCGTGACGAGCTGGCTCTGGAAGTCGCTGTTGAACTCGGTGGTCGGGAGCCCGTCGGTGCGGTCGAAGGTGCGCACCTTCACCGTCACCGGTTCGCCGGCCGCCGCGCGCTCCAGGTCGTGGCGCAACACGCGATGCAGCCCGAAGCTCGAGGAGAGCCAGAGGTAGCCGTAGCGATCCGTGGCCATCGCCAGCATCTCGCGGCGCAGCCGCGCGTCGAACCGCCCCAGGTGGCGCACCACGCCATTGCGCAGCAGGAACAACCCCGAGTCGGCCGTCGCAATCCAGATGTTGTCGCCCTCCGGCAGCAGCGAGGTGATGTCGTCGCTGGTGAGCCCCTGGTCGGCGCCGAGGGTCCGCACCGATCCGCGTTCCACCATCGTGAGCCGCGTGCCGGCAATGAGCAGGCGACCGCGGTGGTCGCGCATGATGACGCGCGGCGAGTGCTGCAGCGCCAGGCCGAACGACTCGTGCATCGCGCTCACCGCGCCGTTGCGCACGCGGTAGAGTGCCGATTGCGAGGCAGCCCAGATCGTGCCGTCGGGCTCCTCGTACACGCTGACGATGTCGCGCCCCTCCAGCCCCAGCTCCGCGGTCACGTCACGCCACCCCTGGCGCGTGGCGAGCAGGATGCGCCCATCCTCGTGCGCGACGTAGATCCCACCGTCGCGGCGCGGCCAGATGGCGGAGGCGAGGTTGCGGCCCACGCGCGGAACCACCGGGGTCCACCGGCGGTCCGTCAGGAACGAGACACGTCCGTCCGAGGTCGCCGCCCAGAGCGTACCGGCCACGTCGGCCCGCACCGACCAGACCGATCGTGGCGCCAGACCGTCGGCGAGCGTGGTGAACGCCGAGCGCTGGAAGCGGAGCAGCCCGGTCGTCGTCCCCGCCCAGACGCGGCCGCGCATGTCGACGTACAGCATCCAGACCGGGTCGGGGACACCGGCGACCGCGTGCTCGTAGGAGACCAGCCGGCTTCCGTCCCAACGCTGCACTCCCTGGCGTTCACTTCCCAGCCAGATGTCGCCGTCGGGGGTGCGGGTCAGCGTCCAGACCTCGTTCCCGTTTTCCGGATCGCCCTGCGCCAGACGTGTCACCGTCCGGACGGCGCGAGGGTCGGAGACGTCGAGCTGGAGGGCCCCCCATCGCGTCCCCACCCACAGCGACGAATCGCCGTCGGCCTGTGCGACGAAGAAGCGATCCTCGGGATCTCGCCGGGCGATGGTGGGGAGGCCTTCGCCGTCCACGAGGGAAGCCAGGATGCCGCGTCCGGCCATCCAGATGCGCCCCTTTGCATCCTCGGACAGGCTGTAGAGGTACATGCTGTCCGTTCCGGCCACCTGGGCGAAGCGTGTCCCGTCGCCCACGCGCAGCCCGAACGCCCCGGCCACCCAGAGCCGTCCACGTCGGTCGTGCAACACGTCCCAGACGGCGTCGTTGGGAACCTGGTCGGAGGGGATCCGGCGCAGCTCCCCGTTCTGCCGGACCACGAGCCCGCGGCTGGTCGCGATCCAGAGGCGTCCGTTGCGATCGACGCGAAGGCCGTTCACCTGCCCGGCGGGAAGGACCGGAGTGTCGTCCGGGGAAAAGAGGTGGAAGGCGAGCCCGTCGTAGCGCGCCAGGCCGCGGCGCGTCCCGAGCCACAAGTAGCCGTCGGGGGTCTGGGCGATGGCGTTGACCTGCGTGTCGGGGAGCCCGTCATCGGAATCGATGCTGCGCAGCACGTAGCTGCGCTCGGGCGCCCCCCCACCCCTTCCCTGCGCCGCGGCGGGGAGCGGCGGCAGGCACGGCAGGAGCGCGGCGACGAGGGCGAGTCGACGCGTCAG
>CAZVDJ010000076.1:0-11448 GCA_964626245.1 uncultured Gemmatimonadaceae bacterium | reverse complement strand
GCATCCTTCCACACCTCCCCCTCCTGGAACCACCACTCCTCGTTCCATGGGCCGGGGCCGCCGACCATGAACGTGGGCGAGTACGTCACCTGCGCCTTCCCGAAGAAGGTGGTGACGTCGGCGTAGAGCGGCGTGTACGACAGCGGATGCTCGAAGCCGGTGTGGCCATCCATCACCATCCCCAGCGTGTACTCCAGGTCGCCGTTCTCGCTCGTCACCTGGATCTGGTGCTTGCGCGCCGCCTCCATCACCCACTGCCGCTGGTCACGGCGCGGCTGCTGGTACTGCTTGAGCGACACCGCTCCCCACTGCTTGAGCTTCACGATCCCCGCCTCGGCGCGCTCCGCCGAGGTGAAGTCCTCCTGCCGGGATCCATCGCCGGCGTAGAGCGGATCACCGGTCGTGAAGACGCGCGGCCCCACCAGCGCCCCCGTCTCCACCATCTCGGCGGTGGGAAAGAGGTTCTGCGACCACATGGAGGGATCCATGGTCGTGGTGACGCCGTAGGCGAGGAAGATCGCCCCCTCGAAGTTCTGCTGGGGGATGATGCCACGGTGCTCGCGATAGTTGTGCGCGTGGACGTCGATGAGTCCGGGGATGATCGTCTTGCCGCTGGCGCTGAAGGTGCGGGTGCCGGCGGGAATGGCGCAGCGCCCGACGCAGGCGATGCGATTGCCGCGCACCAGCAGCGTCCCGTTCACCACCTGTCGCTGGTTGAGCGTGACGATGCGCGCGTTGGTGAAGGCGACCGAGCCGTTGGGAATGTCGCGGGGGACCGCGAGCGCGATGCGCGTGGTGTCGACGCGCTTGCTGCCGACGGAGTAGGCAAAGAAGCGATCAGCGCTCCCGTAGTCGAGCGTGGAGTCGTTGCGCCAGGTGGGAAAGAGGCCGCCCTGCGAGGTGAGGCGCGTGGCGGGGAGGCGCGGGCGGTTTCGATCGATGCGGATCGGCGTGCCGCCGGTGCCAGCGTACGGGAAAGGCGCCACCCAGACGTTGTCGCTCTCCTGGAAGGCGACCCACCTGCCGTCGGGCGAGACGGTGATCTCGTCGGCGAAGGGGAAGGTGAGGTGTGCGCGCCGGTCGGTGCCGTCGGGAAGGATCGAGTGCAGCGTGGTCTCGGTCGTGGGGCCGGTGGTGGCGAGCTGCGGATAGAAGATGCGGCCGTCGGGGCCGTAGGCAGGACGAACGATCTGGTTGCGGATGGAGTTGAAGGCCGAGCCGGAGCCGGCATCGGCCCCGTTGGTCACGCGCACCACGAACTGCGGCTCGGCGCCGTTAGGGGCCGGTGAGGCGGGGACGCGCACCAGGTCCCAGAACTGGTTCCACACCACGCCACGCCCGTGACGCGACTCGCCGGCGCCGCGCGCGAAGACGATCTCGCCGCCGTCGCGCCGCCACGCGGGATTGATGTACTCGCCGGCAACGCTCGTCAGGCGCTGGGGTGTGCCGCCGCCCGTTCCCACGCGCACCTTCCAGAGGTGCGAAGCGATGGAATCCTCCCAGCTGGTGAAGGCGATCCACTCCCCATCGGGGCTCCAGGCCGGGGCGTACTCGAAGGGGGTGAAGCTGTCGCTCGTCAGGCGGCGTGGCGTCCCGTTGGGGAGGTCCATGACCCACACACGCCCCACCGCCTGGAAGGCGAGCCGGCGCCCGTCCGGCGAGGCGCTCTGCCAGCGGGTGAAGCGCACCGGCATGGGGGTGTCGGGCGCCTGCACCTGGTAGTTGGCCAGCTCGGAGATGGTGCGCCGCACCCGCGCCGAGAAGGGGATGGTGGAGACGGTGCCCGACGCGACGTCGACGCGTCGCAGCTTGCCCCCCTGGGTGAAGTAGACCGTGCGCCCGTCGCGGCTCCAGGCGTAGCCGGGGAACGAGCGCAGCACCTTGATCCCCTCGAAGATGTCCTGCTCCACGGGGTCGGCGAGCAGGCGTTCGTGTCCGGTGTCGAGATTGCGGAGCCAGAGCGCGGAGCGGGGGCCGAAGGTGTGCCCCTTCCACGTGATCGTTCCGTCCGGGATGCGGCGGACGAAGGCGAGCCACTTGCCGTCCGGCGACACTTCGGGCGCCCCCATGCCGCCGGACGAGGCTTGCACCTGTTGCTGCTGCTCGCCGTACGACACCGCCGAGATCTCCCCGGTGCGGATGTCCATGCGCCGCACCTGCACCGCGCCGGCCATGAAGTCGACTCTCCCGGCGTAGCCCGCCAGCTGCGCCCCCTGGTTGGTGACCTGGAAGTAGAGCCAGCGCCCGTCACGTGACAGTGCGGGCCATGAGGCCGGTTGGCGCGAGCCCGGGAGGAGCTCGACGCCGCTGCCGCCATCCTTGTGGTACATCCAGATCCCGCCGCCGCCGGGGGCACCGGCGTTGGCCAGCTGGTTGCGCTGCACCACGATGTACTGCCCGTCGGCGCTCCACGCCGGCGTGGCGGCGCGCACGTAGTTGTCGGTGAAGACGGGGCGCGGGTTGGAGCCGTCGGCGTTCATCACCCACAGGTTGTTCTGCCCACGGCGGTCGGTGATGAAGGCGATGAGCGAGCCGTCGGGCGAGATGCGCGGGTGCGTGTTGATGGCGATCCCGCTGGCTTGTGTCAGCGCGACGGCTTCGCCTCCGCTTGACGGCATCCGATAGATGTGGCCGAGCAGGTCGAAGACGAGCCACTGGCCGTCGGGGGAGACGTCGACCGACATCCACGTCCCCTCGGTGGTGGTGAAGTCGATCTCGCGCGTAGCGCCGCGTGGCTGCGTGACGTCCCAGGCGGCGGGTTGCTGGGCGCGGAGGGTGGAAGCGGCCAGCGTGAGGAGGACGAGCGCGCGGGCGAGAGGGCGCATGATCGGCGTGGGGAAAGTGGACCGCGGGGACGATACCGCGCGGTCAGCGGCGGGGGAATGCTGGCGGCGTCGGATGGCCGTGCGGTGGAAGAACAGGACACGGAGGTTCGCGGAGTGCGCACGGAGGTTCGCGGAGTAGATCACCAACGACGATGAAGTGCTCCGTGAACCTCGGTGGGGCCTCGGTGTTCTCCGTGTCCCGCTCTTCGTCACCCCCACCCACCTCGCCTCTCTCGGGCCCCGCCCTTACATCGCCCCGCCTCCTGTCCGGCGTCGCTACGCGCCCTGCGCGCGCGGCCGCAGCCCGGTTGCGATGACCGCGAGCGCGAGGGTGCTCGCGGCGGACATCAGGATGCCAAAGAAGGAGTGCACCGGGACGATCGGCAGGGTGAGCAGGAGGACGAAGCCCGCGTGTCGAGCCAGTTCGCGGCGACGTGCCTCGTCGCCGCCGGAGAAGCGCAGCACCGCCCGGAGCGTGCGGACGCCGCGGTCGACGAGGAGGGCGCCGAACAGCAGGAGCGAGTACGACCGCCAGTTGTACGTGTAGGCGGCACCATCCACCATCGAGCGGCTGGCGTGGACCACCTTGTAGACGACGTCGACGCAGTGCGCCGCCATCATCGCCGTAAGGGCGACGCCAAAGATGGAGACGACGATGAGGGCAGCCAGCCGCCACCCGCGATGCGCGCGCCGCCAATGTGCGATGGACATCGCGATGGCGCCGGCGACCAGGACGACGATGACGGCGAGGTCTATGTGTGGCATGAGAGCGGGTGACGGTGGGGACGGAGCTAGCGTAGCTCGGCGTTCACCGCTCGGCGTGGGTGATCCGACCCAGATTGCGGTCGCCCGGTCAGGGCTACATTTGTCACCACCATGCCCCCTCGCGCCCCCGCCAGATGATCGCCCCTGCCCCGCTCACGCTCGAAGGACACGGCGTCCGCCTTGAGCCGCTTGATCACTCCCACGCCCCGGCGCTCGCCGCCGCCGCCACCGATGGCCGGCTGTGGGAGCTGTGGTTCACCTCCGTCCCCTCCCCCGACGAGGCGGCGGCGTACGTCGCGACGGCGCTGGCCGGCCAAGCCGCCGGGCACATGCTGCCGTGGGCGGTGCGTGAGCTCGCCAGCAACGAGATCATCGGGAGCACGCGCTATCACGACATCGTGGCGCCGATCGACCGGGTGGAGATCGGGTACACCTGGTACGCGGCGCGCTGGCAGCGCAGCCACGTGAACACGGCGTGCAAGCTGCTGCTGCTCACACACGCCTTCGACACGCTCGGGTGCGAGGTGGTGGGGCTGCGCACCGACAACTTCAACTTCGCGTCGCAGCGGGCCATTGCCGCGTTAGGCGCCAAGCTCGATGGCGTGCTGCGCCACCACCAGGCGCGGCGCGACGGCACGGTGCGCGACACGCACCTGTTCAGCATCCTGCGGCGCGAGTGGCCCGACGTGCGACGCCACCTGGCGGCTCGGCTACACCGGCACGCGCAACGAGGGGCGGAGTAGACCACCTCCGCCCCTCGCCATGAAGTGACGGCGCGCCGTGGGGCGTGGGTGCTAGCCGCCGTTGAAGTTCGGGTTGTTCTGCACTTCCACGTTGGGCAGCGGGACGCAGGTCAGGCTGCTGTAGGTCTGCCCCTTGCGGTTCACCCCGGTCTGGAAGGGGAGGTTCTTCCGCAGCATGTCCACGTACCGGTGCCCCTCGCTGAAGAGCTGGCGCCGCCGTTCCTCCAGCACGATCGCGTTCATGTCGGCCCCGGCCGCGGGCACCAGCGCCGGGATGTTGCTCAGCGCCCGCACGCGATTGATGGCATCGAGTTGCGCCTGGCCGGTGGACGCCTCGGCCAGGATGAGCTGGGCCTCGGCGTAGCTGGCGATGGGGAGCGGCAGGCCACCTGCGGCGCTTCCGTTGAACTTCTGCTGCTGCCAGATGGCCGTGTTGTTGTCGGGCCCCACGCGGTTCATGTTGTTCACGCGCACCCGCGGGTCTGGATTGCCGTTCTCCAGCGTGAGCCCGCGGTACGCCGGAGTCACCGACACGAAGTCGTTGCGCACCGACAGGTTGTACAGCCGGTTCTCGCGCTGCTGGATCGTCTCGGAATACTCGGCGTTGCGGACGAAGCCGGCGGTGACCAGGGCCGCGTCGGCGGCGGCACCGGGAAGGTTGCCAGCATCGAGCCGCGTGCGCGCCCGGCCCACATAGGCCATGTTGCGCGCGGAGGCATCGTTGGCGGTTCCCGCCGCGGCGATGGCATCGGTGAAGCGCGACTCGGCCATTGCCAGCACCTGGGCCTTCGTCATGCGCGGCCCGTTGTCCACCGTCATCTCGCACATCGCTTCTGCAAGGATGACGTAGGTGTAGCCGGCGTATGCGCGCAGCTCGGCCAGGAGCCGCGGTCGGTTGGCGACCTGCGCATCGGTGAAGGCGCTGATGCGAGTGTGTGCGTCGTCCAGCTGGTAGCGGGCCTGCTGCATCGGGGCGTAGAAGCCCATGTTGGTCGATCCACGGCCCGCGGCGCAGGCGCCGGGTTCGTTGCGGATCTCCTGCACGCCGCGCCACTCCCAGATGTGGTTGTTCACGAAGCCGTTGGCCGACCAGTACTCGCCAGCCAACATGCCGGCCGTGGCCACCCACTGCGCAAAGGCGCACTGGAAACTCTGGATGGCTGCCGCGTGCAGCGCAGGCATGAGCGCGGGCTCGGCGAGCGCATCGACCGGCACGCGCCCGGGGTTCTCCACGCTCAGCAGCTTGTCGCACGCCGAGGTCGTGATGGCGAGCAGCGCCACACCGAACGTGGCGGCCCGCCGGCTGACACGCGTCCCGATCGGGCGACGGGGACGAGCGCTCGAGTGATAACGTCGCATGTTCTCGTCTCCGGGGTCAGAAGGTGAGGCGCAGCGTGGTCACGAAGCTGACCAGCGGCGGCATGATGGTCTGGAAGCCGTTGGACAGGTTGCCCACGGCGCGGATCTCCGGGTCCCACGTGTGCTGGTCGGCGATCCCGATCTTGATCATCCCGTCACGGGAGGTGCCCCAGCCGTCCTGCTGCGTCCACAGCATCATCAGGTTGCGGCCGGCAAGGGTGAGCGTGCCGTTGGAGGCGCCGATCTTCTGCGCGAGCGTGCGTGCGATGTTGTAGGTGGCGGAGACTTCGCGCAGGCGCAGGAAGCCGGCGCGGTACGTCCCCGGTGCGTCGGCCTCGATGGCGCGATAGACCTGGAGGAACGGGTCGTTGCGCTGGATCACGGCGAGCGTGGAACCCTGGTTGTGCAGCGCACGCACTTCGGTGTTGGACTGAATGTGCCCGCCATTGCCGTCGACGCGGGCGTAGAGGCGGAGCTTTTCCCAGAGCGAGACGGAGGTGTTGACCCCCACCTGCCAGGTGGGTTGCGAGTGCCCCCAGTACACACGCGGGGCCTGCGAACAGGGGACGTCGGGGCCGCCGCGGTCTACACCGCCCTTGCCGCGACCGCCGTCGCAGATGGACGTGAGCACGTTGCCGTTGGCATCGATGGTGGCCGAGCGGAGCTTGTACATGAAGAAGTCGGCGATGCCGTATCCCACGCGATTCTGCGCCTGGCCGCCGCCGCCCACGGTGAGGAACTGGGTGCCGCCCATGTCCTCGATGCGGTTCCCGTTGCTGGAGAGCTGCGTCCCCATCTCCCAGGCAAAGCGGCGCCGCTCGATGAGGCGCACGTTCACGGCCAGCTCACGTCCCCAGCCGCTCACCTTGCCGATGTTCACCACCTGCGATCCCGGGAAGCCCGCCGAGGGCGGGATGGGGACGTTCACGATGGCATCGGTGATGTCGCGCGAGAAGTTGGTGAAGGAGAGGTCGGCACGGCCGCCCCACAAGGTGGTCTCGAAGCCCAGCTCCAGCTCCATGCTGCGCTCGGGCTTGAGCTGCGGGTTGCCGAAGGACGCCGGGACGAGGCCGGGGTTGTTCTGGTAGCCGACGCTGGGATCGTACAGGCGGGCGGCGTCGAAGGTACCGGGCTGCGTGCCCGCCGCGCCTAACGCACCGCGAATGCGCGTCTCGCCGAGCAGCGGCACCTTGAACCACGGCTCCTCGCTCAGGACCCACGATGCCGAGAGCTTGGGATAGTAGGCGGCGGAGTAGTCCTGCCCGAAGGCGCTGTTGTCGTCGCCGCGCACGGCCGCGGTCACGAAGAGGCGGTTCTTCCACGCCACCTGCTGCTGCACGAAGACGCCGACCGTGGCGTTGGCCAGGTAGTCCTCGGTACCGCTGCGCACCGAGCCGCCGGTGACCGTGGTGATGGGGATGGCGGGGAAGGTGTTGGCGGTGGCGCCGATGGTGCTGATCTCGGAGCGATAGGCCTGCAGTCCGACGGACGACGTGAGGCGCAGGTCGTTGCCGAAGCCGTACTTGAGGTTGCCGGAGTAGTCGAGCGTGAGGAAGGTGCGCGAGGTGCGCGCGGCGTTCTTGGCGCCCAGCCCGTTCTGCCCCAGGAAGTCGAGGCTGCCCAGTTCCTGGCGGCGATAGAGCGTCCAGTTGTTCTCGGCCCCCACGTCGAGTCCGTTGACGAAGCGCGCGGAGAACCAGGTGAGCGGCTGGTACTCCATCGTGATGCTCATCGTGGTGCGGTCGTTGTCCGCGTGCGCCTCGGCGGTGGACCAGCGTTCGGGAGGCGAGTTGAGGAAGCCGCGGCGTCCCTGGTCCTTGGTGAGCGGCGTGCCCCAGCGGAGCTGCGAGAACGGATCGATGTCGATGGCCTGCTGCGCCAGGCGCACGCGGTCGCGCACGTGGCCAATGCTTCCCTGCACGCGGAAGGTGGAGCTGGCCAGGATGTCCACGTTGGCGCGGGTGGTGAACTTCTTGTTCCAGTTCCACGGGACGACGCCGACGTCGTGGTCCCACGAGGAGGCGATGTAGTAGCGATTGGCGTCGGTGCCGCCGGTGAGCGAGGCCTGGTAGCCCTGGTTGTGGCCGGTGGTGAAGATCGGGCCGTTCCCGTTCTCGATCTCGTGCTCGTAGAGGTTGAAGGAGATGATCTGCTGCGTGGCGGGGTCGCGGCCGTAGAGCAGTCGTGCGCGACCTTCGGGGTTGGCCAGCCAGTTGCCGCCCTGGCGGGTGGTGAAGGTGTACTGCGGGGCGCCCGAGCGACCGCGCTTGGTGATGATCTGGATCACCCCGTTGGACGCCTCGGTGCCGTAGAGGGTGGAGGCGGCCGGTCCCTTGATGACCTCGATGGACTCGATGTCCTCGGGGTTGATGTCGTTGAGGCGGGAGGCGCCGCCGCCACCGCGCTGGACGGGGCCGCGCGACGGGTTGGCGTCCATGCGTACGCCGTCAATGAAGACGATGGGATCGTTGGTGAGCGAGAGCGACCCCACCGAGCGCACGCGCAGCTGCGCACCGGTGCCCACCTGTCCCGCGCTGGGAAGGACGATGAGGCCGGGTGTGCGGGCACCGATCAGGTCCTGCACCGATCGCGGTGAGGCGTCGGTCATGACCGCCTTGGCATCGATGGTCTCGATGACGTTCCCCACGGCCCGGCGCTGCGTGACGCCGCCGGTGCCGGTGACGACCACCTGGTCCAGGCGCGCCGTCTGCTGCGGGAGGGTGAAGTCGGCGGTGGCGGTTTCGTTGGCGCGAACGGTCAGCCGCAACGCGCGCGGGGCAAACCCCACCAGGCGCACGGAGACGGTGACGGGCCCCGCGGGGATTCCGGAAATGCTGTACCGGCCATTGGCGCCCGTTCGCGCGGAGCGTGCGCCGCCGGCGCCATCGCTGCTGACGATGATCTCCGCGCCGACGAGCGGGGCGCGCGATGCGGAGTCGGATACCTGCCCGGCCACGGTCCCCGATTGCACCTGCGCCTCGGCGACCGCGAGGGGCGCCAGGGTACAGACGACAAGGGCGACGCGGGTGAGCGTGCGAGAGAACGACGGGATGAACATGGCACCTCCGGGGCATGGTCTGCGGGCGGCCGTCGCGCATCCAACCACCGGGCCTAACGATGGTTGGCCGGGCGGTTTGCGACGGGCAGACTATGCGAAGCGGTGCATGATCACGCAAGCAGTCGTTGGACAAGGCGCGCCGAAACGAGGGCGAAGGCCGCGGAGCCGGGTCGCGAGGCAAGTGGAAACGTCACCAGCGCAACGGATGGTGCGTGCCGTGCGTAAACGCTCGCGCCGCCGCGGGAGAGGAGCGCGGCGGCGGCGCGTCAAGACCCCGTTAGGCTTCACGGAGCAGCGGCGCCACGCCAGGAGGCGTCCGTTCGACGCAGGCCCGGCAGGAAGCACTGACCGCGCAGCCCAAACGCGCAGCCCGATCGCGCGGACCTACCAGCGCGGCACGAACTGGCGAATCAGGAACGGGTCGACCTGGTGTATGGCCCAGAGCGCCGCGGCCGCCACCGCCAGGGTGGCCGCCGCAATCGCGCTCCACTTGATGGCGCGCACCAGCGCAGGGAGCGCGGCGCCCATCGCCCCGCCCGCCCCACCGCCGAGCGCCGCGATGAGGGCCACGGTCGACGGCGGATGCGCCACGCGGTGTGCTACCACGCCGAGCACCATCGCGCCCCCCGCAGCACCCACGGCGCCCAGGATCACCCACGCGCGGGTCCAGAAGGGACGCGTCTGCGGGGTGGCGGGGCCGGTTGCCGCCTGATCGGACGAGGAAGCAGGCGTCGCGTCGCTCGCCCGGGGAGCCATCCGAACACCGGAATCGATGCGCGCGGAGAGGGCGGGGGCGAGCGATTCGCGCTCGTCCACCATCGGCAGCGGTCCCTCGCGTCGCGGCGCGTCCGGAAGCGGTGAATCCTGAAGCTCGGGCATCGTGCCATCCTCCAACGAGCGGGAGCGCGAACGCGGCGCTCGGGCCCGCGCCTCGCGACGCGATATCGTACGGATAGGCGGCCGAAAGGTGACAGCCGATTGGCCGATCGCTCGAGCGAGGTCGGGGACGCCCGCCCCCCGCCGTCAGCGCCTGATGCCCCCGTGATCCGAGGCGATGGAAGGGGACGTTCGCCGCCCAGCGCCAGCGTCAGTTCTCCACCCGCTCCACCGCACACGAGAAGCAGCCGGGCTTCGCATTGTGGAGGTGCACGTACGACACCTCCGGATTGGCGAACTGCCGTTCCAGTTCGGCGTGCACCTCGCCGCCCTCCCGCACCTCGGCGCCGATCATCAATCCGCTCGCGTCGAATGCGCGCACCGAGATGAGCCGTCGCGTCACCACCCTGGGAAGCTCACCGGCCGCGAGCGCGGGGGGCTGGGCATGCCGCCGAACGTAGATGGGGCCAGCCGCGCGGTACGGTGAGTTGGCCGCATGATGTTCCCAGTGCAGGAGCAGGAGTTCCTCGCCGGGCTCGGCATCCTCCAACGACACACGGCAGGGAAAGCCGGGCGTGTGGGTGGCGACGACGCGCCGCGCGCCGATCGACGCCAGCGCGGCATCGTCGCGCTCGAACAGCTCGGCAAAGGGTGCGTAGGACAGGGGGACGACGCGAAATGCCGCAGGGGATGGCACGAGGATTCTCCGAAAGGGGGAGGGTGAAGATGTCACGCGACCCCTGGCGCGATTGGCCGGATTCGGACATGCAGGGCCCACGGGCATCGCGATCGCCGGATGCCCTGGTCCCCCCGATCGACCAGCGCCGGATGTACGCTTCGTCCCTCACGCCTTGTCCGGCGCCAAGGCGCAGCGAATCGTGCAAGCGACCGAGGGCATCCCAATCATCCCTGCACCCCACTCGAGACCATGCATCGCCTGACCGTGCCCCTCGTTGTCGCCGGGGCAGCGCTCCTGCTGACGCCCCCAATCGCCGCGGCCCAGCGGAGTGCCGACGAGGCCGGCGTGCGCGCCGCGGTGCAGCAGTACTTCCGCGGCCATTCCACCGGCGACTCGGTGGAGATGCGCAAGGCCTTCCTCCCCACGGCGCATATCGAGGGGCTCCGCAACGGGGCCTTCTCGTCGCGAACGCTGGACGAGTACGTGGGCGGCATGCGCGGTACGCCCCCGGCCGACGAGGCGCAACGCGTGCGCACGATCGACGAAGTGAGCGTGACGGGGACGGCGGCCACCGTCAAGGCGACACTGCTGCACGGCCCAACGCACTTCACCGACTACTTCGTCCTGCTCAAGGTGAACAACGAGTGGAAGATCGCGAACAAGGTCTATCACGCGGCGCCGCGGGCGAAGTAGCAGTCGTCGCTGGGGCGTGCGCTAGAACAGGAAGCGCACGACCAGCAGCGAGCCAGCCATGGCCGTGAGCCCTCCGGCCCCGTAAACACCGCTGCCGAGCGCGGCGGCGCCGCCCACGTTGGCGTCACAGGACGCGTGGGCTCGTCCCCCCTGGATCCCACCGATGACGGCGCCGGCCGCTGCGACGCCGCCTAACGCCACCACCGCGGGGCGCACGTCGCGCCACGACCAGGCGCGTGCCGGCCCGTCGCGCGTCTCAGCGCGCGTCTCAGCGCGCGTCTCGGCGCGCTGCACGGACAGACGCGACGACCGACTGGCTCGCTCGTGCCGGCTGACGTGGCGTACCACAAGGCCAGCCACGGTCCCGATCGCAGCGCCCGCGATCGCTCCCCGTACGGCGGCCTTCTCACCTCGCCCCAGGCATCGCGTCGGGGCCAGTGATCCGCCAGC
>CAZVDJ010000075.1:0-11486 GCA_964626245.1 uncultured Gemmatimonadaceae bacterium | reverse complement strand
GGGGCTGCGCGTTCGAGGGCGTTGAGTTGCGCCGCCAGCAGCGCGCCGCCGGCCACGGGCGGCGCACTGGAGAAGATCGCATTCCCGCGGTAGGTGGAGTGCACCGGCGCGCGCTCGGGCGCGAAGTAGCGCGCCAGGTCGGTGAGGCGCATCGCGCTCCCCTTCCCTCGCAGGTCCTGCACCAGCCGCCGCGCCACCTCGCCCCGGTAGAAGCCATCGGCGCCGCGAGCCGCAATCTGCTCCAGCGTCCACGCCAGGTCGGGGTTGCGCAGGGTGTCGCCCGCGACCAGCGGACGGCCGTCGCGGAAGAAGAGCGCGCGGCTCCCGTCGTACTGCTCGAAGCGCGCGCGTTCCAGCTGCAGCGTGGTGGCCAGACCATCGCTCACGGCGTAGCCCTCGCGCGCGGCGCGGATGGCGGGCGCGAGCAGGGCGGCCCACGGCAGCTTGCGACTGCCGAACCTGGTCCAGGCCGCGTGCATGCCGGCCACCGTTCCCGGCACCATGGCCATGAGCGGGCCATCCGACGGATACCGCCCCCCCGGCTGCAAGGCCGCGTTGGAGAGCGTTGCCTCCTCCGGCACGCGCGACATGAACTCGAACAGGATCGGCCGCTCCATCCCCTTGAGGTGGACGAGCATCTCGCCGTAGCCGCCAACGCCGCTGGCGTCGGGCTCCACCACCCCCAGCGCGAACGAAACGGCCACGGCTGCATCGACCACATTCCCCCCCGCCCGCAGCACCTCCAGCCCGGCGGCGGTCGCCACGGGATGTGCGCTGGAGACGGCCGCGCGGCCGACCGCCTCGTCTCGGTACGTCGGGCGCTCGCGCACCATGGCGTGCAGGCGGCGCTCGAGCTCTGCATCGTCGGCCGCGGCCACAACCCGCGGCCGGTGCACATCACGCAGTCGCCGCCACTCGGCGCGCCGCGCCGAGGCGGACGGGGAACGGTAGTACAGGGAGTCGAGCCGCCCCCAGACGCGGTCGAAGAGTTCGCCGTTGCGTGCGGGGCGGTCGGCCACGACCGGGGGCGAGGCCACGCCCAGCGCGGGGCCTAACGCGGGGGGCGCCTCGATCCACTGCAGGCGGGAGACGTTCGCGAGCGACTCCGCCAATCGGTCGCGGAGACGCTGCGGATCGCCGTTGTACCCTGCCTCGTCCCCCTCCGCCTCTGCCAGCGCCAGCGTGCGCCCGTCAGGCGCCCACGCGGGAGTGCCGCGCGTGAGTGCCGCCACGTTGACGTAGCGCCCGTCGCGGGTGGTGACGTACACACCGGGGCGCGGCGTCGCGGAGCCGAAGGCGAGGCGTTCGGCGTCCGGCGACCACGTGGGGCGCTCCACCGCGCGATCGCCCACCACCACGCTGTCGCCGCCGGTCGCCGCCAGCGCGCGCACCCGCAGCCGGCGCCCCGACTCGGAGAATTGCACCCACGCCACCCACTGTCCGTCGCGCGAAAGCGCTCCCCACCGCTCGCCCTGCTCCGCACTCGTGAGCCGGCGCTCGCCCCCCGATGCGTCGCGCACCCACAGGCGGGCGCGGCTCCCCGTACCGCGAGTGAAGACGACGGACCCGTCCGGGCCGGCGGAGGGTTCGTGGTCGTCGGCCGCGTCGGTCGTAAGGCGCACCGGCACGCCTTCGGCGGCGGGACGCGCGCTGCCAGCCGCGCCAACCGCAACCCGCCAGAGGTCAAGGCCGCCGTCGGCTGCCGAGCGATCGGAGGTGAAGACGATCGCGCGTCCTTCCTCGCCCCAGGACGGTTCCCGATCCCACGCGGGGCCGCTCGTCAGGCGCAGCCAGTCGGCGTCGCGCCCGGCGCGCTCCTGCACCCAGATGTCGCCGTCGATGCTCACCGCCAGGCGGCCGTCGGGAGCGAAGGCCGGATCGCGAAGCGGGGGCTGCTGCTGTGCATCGCTTGTGCGGGCGGCCAGCGCGAACAGGGAGACGGGCAGTAGGGAAGCGAGGCGCATGGATGTGGCAGGAGGATCGAGTCGGCGCTGGGGCAGGCGCGGGCTCACCCCGGCGAACGAGGGTGCTCGCGCGCCCTGTTCCTCACGGGGCGGCCAAACGGGCGCCGGTCGCGAGCGATGCGGATGCCGCGGTCAGCGATTCCGAAACTCGTACGTGGCGTAGAGCGACGCAAAGTGCAGGATCGCCACCCCGATCACGGCGAGCACGGCGGCCATGCGCCGCATTCCCAGCCGGGGCCCGGCTGCCAGCGCGTGCAGTGACGCGAAGAAGACGCCCGAGCCCAGGAAGGTCCAGCAGACGAAGTGAAAGACCAGCCACGCCGCATAGGTCCACAGCGTGCGATCGGGCTGCGACCTGGTGTACAACAGCGCGCTCACGAACGACGTGACGATCAGGACGAAGAAGGCGCCGAGCACCGCGCCATTGAGCCAGGTGCTCTCCTGGTCGCTTCGCGCGCGCGTGACGCGCACGAAGATCCAGAGCAGCATCAGCACGAAGGGAATCACCGCGGCCCAGAGCACGCCGAACCACACCACCCAGAGCGGGTGGCCGCGTGTGTCGAAGAGGATCGATTGCAGTGCCATGCCTGGTCCGTGTCCGTTCTCCCGCGGTCCCCGCTTCCGCTACGCCGCCGCCCCTGCCACCCTTCCTGTCGATGCCAACCCTCCCAGAACTTCCCACCGAGCGGCGCGCCCTCCCGCTCGCCCGCGAGCGTCCGACAAGGTGCATCGCGATCCGAACCACTGCCAGCACCCGCCGCTCCGGTCGGCGCGCGTGCGCCGGCGCCTCGCCCCGATGAGTCGGGCGACGCCGGACGAACGCGCGGTCGATGGTCGCATGCCCGGCCATTCGTCGACATCGGCGAATGGCCACGAGGCAGCGGAACGCTCCCTCCTGCATCGTCCCCTGCCGCCGGAGGTGCGCGATGTGCTGGCTCCCATCGAGCGGCTGCACGTGGAACTGGCGCTGCGCATGAATCGCGACCCGGCCAAGCGGTGGTGGAGCTGGTGCCAGCGCGCGATCGGTGCCACGTGGATAGCGCTGGCGACCCAGCGGCTGCTGCGCGTGCACGGACTGGAGCAGGTGCGCGACGCCTATCCGACCGGCCCGCTCCTCCTCGTCGCGAACCATCGCACCTACTTCGACCTCTTCGTCGTCTCGTCGCTGCTGCACCGCGAACTTCCGGGGCGCAAGCGACTCTACTTCCCGGTGGTCGGGCAGTACTACTACCAGTCGTGGGCGGGGATCGCACTCAACCAGCTCTTCGCCTTCTGGTCCATGTTCCCGCCGCTCTTCGCCCTCCCCACGCACGGCGCCTCGGACCGCTACGCCCTGGAGCTGCTCGCCGACCTGTGCGCGCAGGGACCGGGGACGATCCTGGGGATCCACCCCGAAGGGGGGCGCAATCGCGATCCCGACCCGTACTCGTTCATGCGCTTCCAGCCCGGGACCGGCAAGGTGATCCACTCCGCCCGTCCCATCGTCATTCCGACCTTCATCGCGGGAATGAGCAACGACCTGCTGCAGCAAGTGCGCAGCAACTGGACGGGCGGTGAACCGATCCGCGTCTGGTTCGGGACGCCGATGGCGGCCGGCGCGTGGGGCACGCTCCCGCCGAAAGGGAGCACCTACAAGCGGATCACCGACGATGTCATGGACGCCGTCCGCGCCCTGGCCGAGCGCGATCGCGCCGAGTACGCACACGCCCCCCGATAGCCGTGCGGTGACATTGACCGCGAGATTCACCACGCCACCCACCACGACCTTGACCAACCCACTCACCACGGGACTCACGATGCCACGTGCCGTTGCCCTCCTTGCTGCACTGCTCACCATCACCACGCGCCTCCCGGCGCAGGCGCGCCCGGCCGAGCGCGTGCCGCTGCTGGTGGACGGCGCGTGGCTGTCGCGCCACCTGACCGATGCGAAGCAGGTGATCATCCACGCGGCGCAGGGGCGGCCCGAGTACGATGCCGGGCACATCCCCGGCGCTCGGCTGCTCCTCTTCACCACCTATGCGCCACAGCTCGACGGACTGAGCACGCAGATGGCGCCCGTGGCGCAGCTCGACTCCGCGCTCGAGTCGCTGGGGGTGAACGACGGCGATCGGCTGGTGATCTACGGGCAGCCGATTCCGGTGGCGCGCCTCCTGGTCACGCTGGACTACGTGGGACTCCGCGACCGGGTCTCGATTCTCGACGGCGGGCTGGATTCGTGGCGCGACGCCGGCCGCCCCCTCTCGCGCGAGGCCCCTGCCGCCGTGGCACGCGGGAGCTTCACGCCGAACCTCGACGCGTCGGTGATTGCCGACATCGGCTGGGTGAGCGCGAACACGGACGCCCCTGGGGTGAAGATCCTGGATGCCCGCGCCCCCGAGTTCTACCTGGGCTACAGCCCCGGCTCCATGCCACGGGCCGGCCACCTTCCCGGGGCACGGAACGTCCCCTTCTCCTCGATCACCGGGGAACTGACGCAGTTGCGCGAGGCGCCCAAGCTGTCCCGCCTCTTTGCGGCTGCCGGCGTTCGCGAGGGCGACACCGTGGTGACCTACTGCCACATCGGGATGCAGGCCTCGATCCTCTATCTCGCGGCGCGCCGGCTCGGCTACCGCCCCCGGATCTTCGATGGCTCGTTCGAGGAATGGAGCAAGCGCAGCGACCTTCCGCTCGTGGTCGAGGCGGACAAGCGATAGCGCGGCCTGCCGTCGACCTACACCTCGATCTAGAGGCGGAACAGGTACGAGTACTTCACGAAGAAGCCGTCCTGCGCGCGCGTGAGCGCGCGGAACTTCAGCGGCTCCGGCTCCGACATCGAGCTTCCGTAGCCCAGGAAGAGGACGGTGCCGGGTGTGGGCTGGTAGGAGAAGAGCCAGTCGGCGCGCACGCGGTTGTTCTTGAAGCCGGTCATGCGCGCAAAGCTCCCGTCGGCGCGACGCAGCAGCAGCGGGAAGTTGGTGCGCCCGTCGTCGCGCCGGTCGAGTTTCTCCTGCGTGTCATACTGCCCGATGAAGCGCACGAAGATGAAGCGGGACGCCTGGTACTCCACCTTGAGGCGCGGCACCTTGCGGATGCTCACCGTGGTGCCGTCGGTCCACCGGTTGAACTCCTGGTGCTGGTACTGTCCCTCGATGCGCAACTGGTCGGTGGGGCGATAGCGCAGGTTGGCCGTGACGAAGTGGATGAGCCCCGACTGCCACTCGTCGAAGTTCTCGTCCTTCCCGCCGATGTAGAAGAGGTCGCCGGAGAACTTGCCCCACTCCGGTGTCACGAGGGTGGCGGTGAGGTCGACGTTGTGCAGCCGCGGGTCACCCGCCGCCGTGAACTTGACCGTGTCCTTGCGGCTGCCGAGGTCGCGCTCGACGTAGTAGTCGCGATAGAGGTCCTGGTCGAAGCCGAAGTTCTCGAAGTAGACGCCGCCCGACAGGCGCCACCCGCCCTTGATGGCGGCATTGCCGGTCAGGTGGAGCTTGCGGTCCTGCGACGCGCGCCCGCGCACGAAGGCCGAGTACGGTCCGGTCCCCGATCCGCGCACGGTGAAGGAGAAGGTCTCGATGCGCGAACCGGCCGGGCGGAAGAAGTTGAAGCTGTTGCTGACGACGTAGTCGACCACGTTGCGCCGCGAGATGAAGCCTGCCTGCGCGTCAAACTCCTCGCCGATGGCGTTGATGCGCGAGGAAAAGACGTAGCGCCGCCCCGACCGGACGATCTGCGCGTTCCACAGCGGCGACGTGGTGGTGCTCGTGTCCAGTCGCGTGCGGCTCAACGCGCCCTGCATCGACAACGACCAGATCTTGCGGGCCACGATCCGCGTGTCGAAGCCCACGACGCGGTTGTAGTGGTCGCGGTCGGTGCGGTCGGTGTAGGTCAGGCCCAGCCGCGACTGCCGTCCCAGGTCGCGCGTCCCGCGCAGGATGGTGAACAGCGGGTGCCCGCGCCCATCTAGCGAGTTGGCCCGGTCATCGATGGCGCTGAGCATGGCCAGGTTGGTGCCGAACGACTTGCCGGTGAGCTTGACCGCCAGGTCGGGCTGCACGATGCGCCGCGTGTAGATGAGGTTGTTGCCGACGGCGAAGTTCTCGATCCCTTCCAGGAAGAATGGGCGACGCTCCGGATAGAAGAGCGCCTGCCGGGGGTCGTACTGGAAGGCGACGACGTCTGCCTCGACCTGTGAGAAGTCGGGGTTCACCGTGCCGTTGAGCGTGAGGTTGTTGGTCACCCCCCAGCGCACCGTTCCCCCGTATTCGGGCCCCTGCGGCGAGTAGCCCCAGCTCCCGTCGTCGCGCCGGGTGCCGTTCCGGAAGGCCACCACCGACGGGTTGAGGTCGACGACCAGGCCGCGCCGCAGCTCACGCAACCCCTTGAGCCGCCCCGACTGCGCCAGGAACGAGGCGGCGTCCCGGCGCGCCGGCGTCCACGTGTCCTCGTGCCCCAGGTGTTGCACCCGGCGGACGAGCTGCAGCCCCCAGTCCTGCACGTCGGTCGACTGGTAGCGCAGCGACTTGAACGGGATGCGGACCTCCACCTCGTAGCCGTAGTCGGTGAGCCGCCCCTTGGACTCGTAGACGAAGTTGGCGCTCAGGTCGGCCGCGGTGCGCGCCACCGTCCCCTCGCGGCTGCTGGACGAGGTGGCCGAGGTGAGCTCGTTGAGCGTGCCGTCGGCCTGCACGCCCAGCGCGTTGACCGCAAAGACGAAGGCCTGCCGGCCGTCGTTGAACGTGGAGAGGATGATCTCGACGTAGTCGTCGGAGGAGATCTTGTCGCGATCCGACAGCCGCGCGTTCGTGGCCCCGGACGGGGCGAAGGCGCGGACGCCGAAGTGGATCGCGGTGGGCGAGTACCAGAGCAGCACCTCGGTGGAGTCGGCGGAGGGACGCCGGTCGGCCGGCTGGAACTGCGAGAAGCCGGTGAGCATGGCCGCCTCGCCCCACACGGGTTCGCCCAGGACGCCATCGATGGTCACCGACTGCTCCACCCTGGGCGGGACCACGTCCAACTGGCCGTTGCGACCGTGAAAGACGCCGCCCTTGGGCACTGGCGGCGGGTCGACGGGCGCAGCGACCGACGAGACGAGGAGGGCGACGAGGGAGAGACCGAGCACGCGAGCGGGGGAAGCAGTGTGATGGCGGCGCCGAGCGGGCGTGCCCGCACGTGGTGGGGCGCCGAGCCGAGCGAGCCGGCCGTGCCGATAACGCGCGAGCGCGGCGGGAACGTTGCCCCGGATGGACGAAACGCACCGGCCTGCGCCACGAAGCGCGCGGCTTCGCGGACAGGACGAGCGCCGGCGCCGTAGATTGGGGGACGCCAACCCCTCCTCCCATGCGCCCCTCCCCCTCGTACTCCTCCCGCGCCAACCAGTCGCGCACGCTCGTGCTCGCCGCCGCGCTGCTCGGCACCCTGGCCACGTTCGCTCCACGCCACACCAGCGCGCAAGCCGCCGCGTACCAGGAGCGCGCACCCGCGGCCACCGAGCTCGGGGCCACGCCGCGCGCGGCAAGCGCGCCGTTCGCGGTCGAGTACTACTACAAGATCCGCTGGGGCTTTGTGGAGGAGTGGATGGAGCTCTACAAGCGGAATCACTACCCGATCCTGCTCAAGCAGCAGGAGATGGGTCGCATCGTGAGCATGTCAGCCGCCACGCCCGTGAACCACGCCGGCGAGGCCAATCGCTGGGACTTTCGCTTCACGATCGTCTGGAAGGACGCCGCGACGGCGCACGACGACTTCGACGCGTCGTCGATCACCAAGGCGCTGTACCCCGATCAGGAGCGCTTCCGGAAGGAGGAGCAGCGCCGCTTCGAGTTGTTGCTGGAACACATGGATATCCCCGTCTGGCACGACGACCTGAAGGGGTGGAAGCGGTAAGGGACGCCAGCGCCACGACCTCGTTCCAGATTTGGACAACGCCGCCCCGCGACGACGAAGGGGGCCGGGCCGCCACTCCGGCGCCCCAGCCCCCCTCGTCCTCTCGTCTCCTCGTCTTCTGCCGTTCAGAGCCCCAACGTGAGCCCCAGCGTGAAGGCGACGTTGTGCGAGACTCGGCTGTTGAGGTCAAAGGTCGTCGCCTCGCGGAAGTCGAACTTGCCGATGTAGTCCTTCACCGCCGCGCGGACGCCGAGGTTGCGGTTGAGCTGCACGTCCACGCCGGCGCCGATGTTGCCGGCGAAGTTGGTGGCATTGGTGGTGAGCGGACCGCTGCGCACCTCGTAGCGGATGGCTCCCGCCCCTCCTTCGACGAACGGGACGAGCCCCGATCCCACGGCGGGCAGCCGCAGCTGCAACCCGGCGTCGTACAGCAGGACCTTGCTGTCGGCGATGTTCACGCCGCCGATGATCGGAAGGCCCACGCGCACGTTGCTGTCGGTGTAGCCGATGTTCCCGACGAGCGAGACGTTGCGCGCGATGTCGAGGCCGAGCGTGACGCCGTACATCGCCGAACTCTCGTTGGAGATGCGCGTGCCGATGGGGCCGTCGACGTAGTCGCCGAAGGTGAGGTATCCGACGTACGGCGTCACCCGCGCGACGGTGGGGCGCTGGGCGCCCGCGCTGACCGGGGTCAGGGCGAGCAGCGTGAGCAGCGTGAGCGTGAGGGCCGCGAGCGCGAGCGTGATGTCTGCTGCAAGAACCCGCGGGCGGGTCCGGACGATGGCACGAGTCATGGTGGCTCCTGGTGAAGTGCGGAGCCATGGGTACGCACAGGGGGTGCCGCCCGGGCCTGGCGCGCTAACTCACGGTCCGGTGAGCACTTGCCGAATCGCGATTGCCGCGCCGAGCCGGGCATTGTCCCACGCAGGGGACGCCAGGGCGTCCCCCGGTGTCTACGCGCGCGCGAGTTCCTCCCACAAGAAGGCCGCCGCCCGGATCCCGCCGACGTAGTTGGCGTCGCTCAGCCATTCGTTAGGCGCGTGTGCGTTCTCGCCGGGGAGGCCGAAGCCCATCAGCAGCACCGGCGCACCCAGCACGCGCGCGAAGTCGTGCACCACGGGGATGGAGCCTCCCTCGCCCACGATCACCGGCGCGCGCTCGAAGGCGCGCTCCAGCGCCCGTCGCCCGGCCTCGAAGAGCGCCCCCGACAGCTCGCCACGCCACGGCTTGCCCCCGTGCAGTGCCCGCACCGTCACCGTCACCCCCGGCGGTTGCACCGCCGCCACGTGCGCGCGCAGCTGTCGCTCCACCTCGTCGGGCTCCTGGTCGGGGACCAGGCGGCAGCTCACCTTGGCCATGGCCCGCGACGGCAGGACGGTCTTGGCACCCTCTCCCGTGTAGCCGCTGAGCAACCCGTTCACCTCGCACGTCGGTCGCGTCCAGATGCGTTCCAGCACGGAGTAGCCCGCCTCCCCACCTAACGACGGAGCGCCAGCCTCGTGGCGGAAGGCGTCCTCGTCGAACGGAAGGGCGCGGATCTGCGCCCGCACCGCCTCCTCCCACGGCCGAACCGCATCGTAGAAGCCGGGAATGGCCACCCGGCCGTCGGGGTGATGCATCGTGGCCAGGATACGGGCCAGCGCCATGGCCGGGTTCACGACCGCGCCGCCGTAGCTTCCCGAGTGGAGGTCGGTGGAGGGGCCCTCGACGTCGAGCTGGAAGTACGCCAGCCCGCGCAGCGAGGAGAGGATCGACGGGAGGCCGGGGGCGAACATCGCCGAGTCGGAGATCACCACGCCGTCGCAGCGCAATCGCTCGGCGTTGGCCTCGACGAACGGGGCAAGATGCTCGCTTCCCACCTCCTCCTCACCCTCGGCCAGGACGAGGACGTTGACGGGAAGCGCGCCGTGTGTCGCCAGGTAGGCCTCGATCGCCTTGAGGTGAAGGTAGAGCTGTCCCTTGTCGTCCACCGACCCCCGGGCAAAGATCTTCCCGTCGCGCAGCTCGGGCTCGAACGGTGGAGAGGTCCACAGCTCGAGCGGCTCCGCCGGCTGCACGTCGTAGTGCCCGTAAATGAGGATGGTGCGTGCCCCGGCGGGCGCCTGCCGCCACTCGCCCAGCACGACCGGATGACCGTCGGTGGGGTGAATGCTCGACGTGAGCCCGATGGCCGCCATTCGGTCACGCAGCCACTCCGCGGTGCGCGCCACGTCCGTGGCATGCTCCGACCTGGCGCTCACCGAGGGAATGCGCAGGAACTCGAAGAGTTCGTCGCGAAAGCGCTGTTCGTGTGCGGCCAGGTAGTCGAGGAGGGGCATGGGGCGCGAAATGGGAGACGGGAGACGGGCAACGGGAGACGCTTACCCCAAGCTGCGGGAGCTTCAACGCACGCACAACTGTACGCCCACGCTCGCGCCTCCCATCGTCTTCTCGTCTTCTCGTCTTCTCGTCCTCTGCCCTTCATGCATCGCCTCGCCTCCGCCACCTCGCCGTACCTGCTGCAGCACGCGCACAACCCGGTGGACTGGTATCCATGGGGTGAGGAGGCGCTGGCCCGCGCGAAGTCGGAGGACCGACCCATCCTGCTGAGCATCGGCTATGCGGCCTGCCACTGGTGCCACGTGATGGAGCGCGAGTCGTTCGAGGATGCGGCCACGGCGGCGCTGATGAACGCGCACTTCGTGAACATCAAGGTGGACCGCGAGGAGCGCCCGGACCTGGACGCCATCTACATGCAGGCGGTGCAGGCGATGACGGGGCATGGCGGCTGGCCGATGACGGTCTTCCTCACCCCCGACGGCGAGCCGTTCTACGGCGGGACCTACTTTCCGCCCGCGGACCGGCACGGGATGCCGGCCTTCCGGCGTGTGCTCATGGCCATCCGCGATGCCTGGCGCGAGAACCGCGACGCGGTGACCAACACGACACAGCAGCTTCGTGCGATGTACGCGGCGGGAAGCGCGCGCGCCGTGACGGCGGGATCGCTGGACCACGGCGTGCTGGACGCGGCGGTGACGTCGCTGGCACGCGCCTACGACGGACGCCACGGCGGCTTCGGCCACGCGCCCAAGTTCCCCCCGTCGATGGTGCTCGACTTCCTGGTCACGCACTGGATGCGCACGGGGCGGGACGAAACCATCACGATGGCGCGCCGGAGCTTCCTGGCGATGGCGCACGGCGGCGTGTTCGACCAGGTGGGGGGCGGGTTGCACCGTTACGCGGTGGACGAACGCTGGCTCGTGCCGCACTTCGAGAAGATGCTGTACGACAACGCACTGTTCGCCAGGCTGGGATTGCACCTGTGGCAGTCGTCCGGCGACGCGGAAGCGCTGCGTGTCACGCGCGCGGTGCTGTCGTGGGTGACGCGCGAGATGACCGATGCGGAGGGCAGCTTCTACTCGTCGCTGGACGCCGACAGCGAAGGGCACGAGGGGACATACTACCTGTGGGATGCGCCGGAGGTGGCGGCGCTGTGCGGGACGGACGCCCAGGTCGTGCTCGACTACTGGGGAATCACCGCCAGCGGCAACTTCGAGGGGCGCAACATCCCGCACGTGGCGAGCGACGACGACGCGATGGCGCGGCGGCACGGCGTCACGCGCGAGGACGTGCAGCAGGTGGTGGAGAGAGCGCGCGCGGCCCTGCGCACCGCGCGTGAGC
>CAZVDJ010000074.1:11631-11855 GCA_964626245.1 uncultured Gemmatimonadaceae bacterium | reverse complement strand
CCACAGCGAGCTGTACCTCGTCAACCTCGCCACCAACGGCCTGGAGCGCCTGACCAAGAACAGCGGGATCTCGGAGTCGGGGCTGTCCTTTGCGCCTGACGGCAAGACGATCGCCTTCTCCGCCTCGGACGACTTCGTCTACTTCCGGGCGAACAAGGTGTACGTGCGCGACCTCGGCGCCACCGGGCAGCCGTTCCGCAAGCTGGGCGCCAGCTACGACGGTG
>CAZVDJ010000074.1:0-11621 GCA_964626245.1 uncultured Gemmatimonadaceae bacterium | reverse complement strand
ACCATCGGCTGGTGGTCCGACGACTCGCGCACCATCTACTTCAACGACGGTGTGCGCGCCACCAGCCAGCTGCTCGCCCTCGACGTGGCCGGCAACGCCGTGCGACAGCTCTCCAGCGTCAAGGCGGCGCTCAATGCGCAGAAGGACGACGAGAGCGGCCGGATCATCGTCCAGTACAGCGACCCCAAGACCCCCGCGATCCACTTCGTCCTCGACCGCGCCGAGGACGTGGCCAACCGTGGCAGCTGGCGGCAGGTGACCAATGCCAACCCGCAGGCCGCCAGCTTCCGCCTGGGCGAGGAAGAGGAGGTCTGCTGGAAGTCGATGGACAAGAAGGAGACGTGCGGCATCCTGGTGAAGCCGGTGGGCTACACGCCGGGCAAGCGCTACCCGCTCATCGTCGCCATCCATGGGGGGCCGCAGTCGGCGGACATCCTGGGCTTCAACGGCGGCTACGGGGCCCAGGTGTATGCGGGCGACGGCTACGCCGTGCTCAAGCCCAACTACCGCGGCTCGACCAACTACGGCGAGGCGCACAAGTGGGGGATCGTCAACGACTACTTCCGCAAGGGCTACGAGGACATCATCACCGGCGTGGACAAGCTCATCGCCGACGGCATCGTGGACGGCGACAAGATGGGGGTGCTGGGGTGGAGCGCCGGTGGCCACTGGACCAACTGGATCATCACCCACACCACGCGCTTCAAGGCCGCCTCGTCAGGCGCGGGCACGGTGAACTGGATCTCGATGTACGCCCAGAGCGATATGCAGGACGTGCGCATGCACTACCTCGGGAACAAGCTCCCGTACGAGGACTTCGAGCCCTACTGGAAGCAGTCGCCGATCCGCTACATCAAGAATGCCAAGACCCCCACCATGATCCACGTGGTGGATGGTGACCCGCGCGTCCCGCGGCCGCAGAGCGACGAGCTGCACATGGGACTGCGCAAGCTCGGCGTCCCCACCGAGTACTTCGTCTATCCCGGCATGACGCACGGCATCCCCGACCCGCGCAACCAGCTCCTCAAGTCGGTGGCCGAGAAGTCGTGGATGGATCACTGGATCCTGGGGAAGGGGAAGTTCCAGTGGCAGGAGGTGCTCAAGACGCTGGAGGAGCAGCCGACGCCCACCCGCGCGGCGACGACGTCGAGCCCGTAGCCGGCACGACGCTCCGCCCGTACCGCGCAGGCCCGGGAGGCCCCGCTCACCGGCGGGGCCTCTATCTTTCGCGCCGTTGGCCTGGTGTCGCGCGCTCCCCCCGCCTTCGGTGTCATGAACCTCGAAGCCGTCACCACACCGGTCGTTGTCCTCGCCCTCGCCGGCGCGCTCGCCGTGCTGCTCCTGGCCGCCAAGGCCTTCACCGCATCGGCCGAACGCGTGGGGCTGGCGCTGGGGTTGTCGCCCTTCGCCGTCGGCGTCTTCATCGTCGCACTGGGCACCTCGCTCCCGGAGCTGGTGTCGTCGGTGATCGCCGCGAGCCAGGGGACCTCGGAGATCGTCAGCGGCAACGTGCTGGGGGCCAACACGGCCAACCTGCTCTTCATCCTTGGGATCGTCGCGGCCACGTCGCCACGCGGCATCAGGCTCGGCGACGAGCAGTACATCGCCATCGACCTCAACTTCATGGTGGGCTCGGCAGTGCTGCTCGCCATGTCCATGCTCGACGGCGACGTGGGACGGCTGGAGGCGGGGGTGCTCGTGGTGGCGTATCTGGCCTACATGGGCTACCTCATGACCGAGGGGCGCAGTGCCGGCGCCGATGCCGACTTCGCCGTAGCGGTGGGCGATGACGCCAAGGCGCGCGTGCAGCTCCGCGACGTCCTCATCCTCCTGGCCGCCGGGGTGGGGATTTTCGTCAGCGCCAGCGTCACCCTCGACGCCCTGGTCACGCTCGCCGGGCGCGTGGGGATCTCGCCCGCCATCGCCTCGCTCACGATCCTCTCGCTCGGCACCACGCTCCCCGAGCTGGCGGTGAGCGTCTCGGCGGCGCGAGCGGGGCGCGCGGACATGGCGGTGGGCAACATCCTCGGCTCGTGCATCTTCAACGCGCTCGGCGTGGTGGGGACGGCAGCGCTCGTCGGGCGCATCGATGTCCCCCCCGACCTGCTGCGGCTCCCCCTCCCCTTCTTCGTGGCCAGCGCCGCCCTCTTCTACCTGCTCACGCAGGACAAGCGCGTGTCGCGGTGGGAAGGAGTGCTGTTCGCCCTGCTGTATCTCCTCCTCCTTGCCGAGCTGGCCGGCGTCGCATAGCGCGGTGAGCCGTGTTTAGCTTTGGGGCGCCCTTCCCGTCCGTCACTCGCTCATGACCGAACGCGATTCCATCCCCGGGACTAACCCGCTCCTGCGACAGGTCATCGCCGTCCTGGCGCTCCTCAACGCCGGCGTGGCCACGTACCTGCACCTCTGGAAGCTGGGGTACATGGGAGCGCTTTCCTGCGGCGCGGGGCACGGGTGCGAGGTGGTGCAGCTCTCGTCGTGGGGGTGGTTCCTGGGATTCGACGTCGCCTTGATCGGCGCGGTGGGCTACACGCTCATCCTCATCGTCGCCATCATCGGGGCGCAGGATCGCTTTGTCGCCGCCAGGTGGCCGGCACTCGCGCTGATGGGGCTGGTCTATCCCGCCTTCCTCTTCACGCTGCGTCTCAAGTACGCCGAGTTCATCGTGATGAAGACGTTCTGCCCGTGGTGCGCCATTTCCGCGGTCACGATGACGAGCTTCACGGTGCTGGCCTGGCTGGACTGGCGTCGCGTGCGCGCCGCTCGGTAGGCGACGCACGCCCCGGCGTCCGCGCGACCCGGCGCCCCGCGCGAGCGCTCACCCCTTGGGATAGACCGGCACCAGCCAATCGCGATAGCGCGGTACCTTCCCGGCCACCACGTCGAAGAAGAGGTCGCGCAGCCGCCGGGTGATGTCGCCCATCCCGCCGCCGCCGATGGCGCGATGCTCCACGCGGCTGATGGCGCACACCTGCACCCCCGTGCCGCACATGAAGCACTCGTCGGCCAGGTAGACTTCGCTGCGGTCCACCTCGCGCTCCCGCACCGGCACCCCCAGCTCATCGCGCAGCAGCTGGAGCACGCTGCGCCGCACGATCCCCTCCAGCACGTTGGACGTCACGGGCGGGGTGATGGCGACACCGTCGCGGACGATGAAGAAGTTGGCCGACGACATCTCCGAGACGTGGCCGTCCTCGTTGAGCACCAGCGCCTCGTCGTACCCCGCCAGCCGCACGTCGGTGGAACTCATCGCCGAGTTCACGTAGGCGCCGGCAATCTTGCCGCGCGCGGGAATGGCGTTGTCGTCCACGCGCCGCCACGCCGAGAAGGCGACGTGGGCCCCCTCCTCGTTGGCGATGTACGACCCGAACGGCATGGCAAAGATGGTGACGGCGTCCTGCAGGTCATGGACGCGCACGGCCACCGTGGGTGTCGACTTGTAGGCGAGCGGGCGGATGTAGCAGTTCTCGCGGTACCCCTCGGCGCGCAGCAGCGACACCAGGGTCGCCGTGAGCTGCGCCGGCGACTCCGGCAGCTGCATGCGCAGCAGCGACGCCGACTGCAGGAAGCGCCGGAAGTGGTCGAGGGGGCGGAAGACGAAGAGCTGTTCCTCTTCCGCGTTCCAGTACCCGCGCATCCCGCCAAAGACCGCCGTGCCGTAGTGCAGCGCATGCGTCATCACGCTCACCTTCGCGTCGGCAATGGGGACGACGGCATTCTCGAACCAGGCGTAACGGGGGCCGGTGGCACTCATGTGAAGGGACGGGCAAGGGGTCGTGAGGCTGCGCTTCACACAACCTAGCGGCGCGCGCGCGCGAGGGGGGTCACTTCACCCATTCGCCGCGCACCGTGCAGTGGCATTCTCCACGCGCAATCCGATCGGCACCCCGCACGCGTATCGCGTGTCACCCCCCCTCGTCGAGTTCACTTCCATGATCGCTACATTCGCCTCCGCCCTCATCGCCTCGCGCCATCCCGGGCTGCGCACCGTGTCGCGCGCCGCCACCCTGGCCTCGCTGGCCGTCATCGCCTTCGGCACTACCGCCTGTGGCGACGGCGGCACGTCCCCGCGCCCCCCGCGCCTGGTCTACGGCGCCGCGCAGGCGCTGGGACAGGGAACCGCCCGCACCTACGTCACGCTCGACAACGCCGGCAAGCCGGCGTCGTTAGGCGTGGCCATCAGCGAGTCGGCCATGGGCACGCTTCCGCAGCATCCGCATCCGGGCATGCCGTCGGCTGCCATGCTCACCCTCACCTTCCCGGCCGAGGCGGCCAGCACCGGCTACGATCACGTGATGCTGGACTGGAACCCCGCCGGCCACGAGCCCGAGCACGTCTACACGCACCCGCACTTCGACTTCCACTTCTACCAGGTCACGCCGGCCGAGCGTGACCAGATGCACCCCGGCAATCCCGAGTTCGGCCCCAAGTCGGGCGTCTTCCCGTCGGCCGAGTACGTCCCCGCCGGCTTCGTTGCCGGTTCGGTCCTCGCCAACGTCCCGCCCGCCGCGGCTGCCGTCCCGCTCATGGGCATGCACTGGCTCGACACCTCGTCGCCCGAGCTGCAGCCGCCGCCTAACGGCAAGACGTTCACGTCGACCTTCATCTACGGGTCGTACGACGGGCGCTTCATCTTCGTGGAGCCGATGATCACCAAGGCGCACATCGAGACGACGAAGACCAGGCCCGAGGGCTACCGCTACACCCTCTCGCTGCCGGCCAAGGTGGCCAGGACCGGGGCGTACCCCGGCGCGTACACCATCACGTGGAACGCGGCGGCGCAGGAATACCGCGTCGCGCTGGAGGCGCTGGTCGCGAAGCAGGCGCAGTAGTTCGTCACGATTCCCTTGCGATCTCCTCGCGATTCCCTCGCGATCCCCTCGCGACGCCTCGCGCACGCCGGACGCGCGAGGCGTCGTCTTGCGCCCGGGGGTGGCGCGGCATTGTTTGGGACGGTCGGCGTGCGCCCGTCGGGGCGCCTCGCCGTGCACCCCTTCACCTGCAATGCCGGGAGGTCCCATGTCCGTCGCCAAGGTCACGGAGATCATCGCGTCGTCGCGGAAGTCGTTCGACGACGCCATCGAGGTCGGCATCAAGCGGGCCAACAAGACGCTCAAGAACGTGAAGGGCGCGTGGGTGGCCGGCATGAAGGTGGAGTGCGACAAGGGCAAGGTGACCGCCTACCGCGTCACGCTGCGCGTCACCTTCGTCCTCGCCGACTGACGTGGCGCCCGCGATGCCCGCAGATGCAACGCCGCGTCCCGTGCATCGCGGCCGGTGGCGGCGTGCGGGACGGCTGATGGGCGCGGTGTGCCTGCTGGCGGCCGGCGCCGGCGCGGCGGCGGAGGCACAGGGGACGGGATATCGCTGGAAGGTCCACGACCCCGAGCGTCCGCGCCCGCGCCTCGTGACGCCGGGACGGGCGGCGGGCGACGCCCCGGGCGATGCGATCGTCCTCTTCGACGGTCGCTCGCTCGATGCCTGGCGTGCCGACGACGGGTCGGCTGCTCGCTGGACCGTGCGCGACGGCTTCATGCAGACCGTGCCGGGCGCCGGTGCCGTGACCAGCGCCCGCGCCTTCGGCGACATGCAGTTGCACCTGGAGTGGGCCACCCCGTCGCCACCGGTGGGGAGCGGCCAGGACCGTGGCAACAGCGGCGTCATCATCATGGGCCGCTACGAAGTGCAGGTCCTCGACTCCCACGACAACACGACGTATGCGGACGGCCAGGCGGCGGCCATCTACGGGCAGCATCCGCCCCTCGTGAATGCCTCGCGCGCAGCCGGCGAGTGGCAGAGCTACGACATCATCTTCCGCCGACCGCGCTTCACGCGCGGCGGGTCGCTGGTCTCACCGGCGCGCATGACCGTCTTCCACAACGGCGTCCTCGTGCAGGACAACGCGGAACTGTGGGGCGGCACCAACTGGCTCCAGTTCGACGCCTACGAACGCCACGCCGACTCGCTTCCCATCACGCTGCAGGATCACGATCATCCGGTGCGCTACCGGAACATCTGGGTGCGCCCCCTGCCCGACCTCCCCACCGACGAACGCGGCCCGCTCACCAGCCGGCCGCGCGTGACCCTCGCGCCGGCAGCGCTCGACCAGTTCGTGGGCACCTACGCCGATGGCGAGCGGCACGTCGCCACGATCACGCGTAGCGGATCGCGACTCTTCATCGCGCTCTCCGCCAATGGACGGCGGCTCGAGCTGGTCCCGCAGTCGGCCACGACGTTCACGTTTGCCCGCACGGCCGGCAGCGTCGAGTTTACCACGCAGGGTGGCGCGGCCACGCGCATCGCGCTCTCCGTAGCGGGTGTCGAACGCTCGGCGCCCCGTCGTCCCTGACACAGCGGCCGGCGACCAGCGTTCCCCGTTTCATCCACTGCCCTCCTTTTCGCCACGCTCACCGCAATGGACCTGTCGCTGTTCACCCGCATCTTTGCCCGTGACCTGGGGTCGCTCCGCGCCGAAGTGCTCGCGTATCCCGACGACGCTTCGATGTGGGTCCTGCCGGACGGAGCGCCGAACGCGGGAGGGACGCTCGTCCTGCACCTGTGCGGGAACCTGCGCCACTTCATCGGTGCCGGCCTGGGCCACTCGGGCTACGTGCGCGATCGCGAGGCCGAGTTCAGCACGCGCGGAACCTCACGCGCGGAGCTGGCGGCGCTGGTGCACATCACGGCGGCCGAAGTGTCGCTTGCGCTGCAGCACTGCGACCCCGCGCGACTCGAGGAGAGCATGACCGTGGGTCCCACCACGATCAGCGTGCGCACGGGACTCCTGCACCTGGCGGTGCACCTGGGCTACCACCTGGGACAACTCGACTACCACCGGCGCATCGTCACCGGCGACGCGAGCGGGGTGGGGGCCCTGGCCATCCAGCCACTCGCCGGCTAGCAGCGGTTTCGAGCGCGAGCAGCCGCAGCGCCGGCGCACGGCGCCGGCATCGGCACGGCGACAGGTCTTGATACCACCTGCACGCCCCCGCGCCACGTTCGCGCGGGGACAAATCGCTACGCCGTTGCCTCTTCGGTTGGGGCGGCTGGCTTGGCCGCGGTCGTCGCGGCGCCGCCGTTCCCCCGCCCACGCCACCGCGGCTCCGCGGGTGCGGCGCGCCGCACGAGCAGGTCCTCGTAGTACGCCACGACGCGCGGGCGCACAGTGGCCTCGGTGTCGCCCGCCTCAGCGCGGAACGGTGCATACCGATGATGGTCGTCGCTGGAGACGCTGAACCACCACCACGGATCGTCCGCCGCCCCTCGCAGTCCTTCGCGCACGCAGGTGTAGGTGCGCTCGTTCTCCACGAAGGAGAAGGTGGACGGCGCCGGCTGGGAAGTCGCTTTGGCTTTGGGCATTCCGAAAGCTAGCCGGGGCCGGGACCGGACGGGGGCCCCCCGTTGCGCAAAAGGTCACGAGGCGCACAGATTCTTTTCGTTGAACGAACGTTCATTCATCGAAAATGCCGCGGTCTGCCGACCTCAATTCCGCCCTGCGCGCCGCCACGCGAGACCGACTCCTCCGGTCGGCGCTCGTGCTCTTCGCGCGCGATGGCTACGCGGGGACGTCGGTCCGCGCCATCGCCCAGCAGGCCGGGGTCGCCACCGGGCTCCTCTACTCGCATTTCAGTGGAAAGGAGGCGCTGCTGCGTGCGCTCTTTGAACTGAGCATGGCCGACGTGAACGCCTCGTTTGCCGATGCGCTGTCGGAGCGCAATCCGCACGACCGGCTGCGTGCACTCGTCCAGGGCGGTGTCGACACGGTCCGACGGCACCTCGAGTTCTGGCAACTCAGCTACGCCGCCCGTTCGCAGCCGGCAGTGCTGGCCGCGCTCGGTCCCTCGCTCGGGGAGTGGACCGCGTCGATTCTCGTGGTGCTCCGCGGGATCCTGGTCGAGGCCGGCTCCGACGCGCCGGAAACGGATGCGCACGCCCTCTTTGCCCAGATCGACGGCATGTGCCAGCACCTGGCGATGGACCCTGCCGGCTACCCCGCGGATGCCGTGGCCCACCGCATCGTCGCGCGCTGGGCGCGCCCCATCTCATGACGAGCGACTTCGCATGACACCAGACAACACGTGGCCGTCGGGGCAGGAGGCGCTTCACACCCAGGTGGAGCGTGACCTGGCCGAGCTCGACCGCTCGCTGCGCGCGATGGTCGAGCCCCTGGATGCGGCGCAGCGCCGCATGGTGCCGGCCGCCGGTGGTTGGCACGTGGACGCCGTCTGCGAGCACCTGTGCCTGGCCAACGAGCACTACCTGGACGTCATGTCCCGAGCGGTCGACGCCGCGCAACGCCTGGCGCCGGTCGGCTCGGCGGGTCGGTCAGCTGCAATCGGTGCGGCGCCGAGCGCCTCGCGCATGCGCTGGCGTCCCTCACTGGGCGGCCGACTCCTGGTGCGTGCGCTTGTCTCTCCCACTCGCATGCCCCGTCCCAGGGTCCTGACCCCCGGCCCGGCGCCACGCGCCAACGTGCTCGAGGCGCTGGTGGCGACGCACGATGCGTTGCGCGCCCTGCTGCAGCGCGCGAGCGCGCTGGAGTGGGAACGCGTGCGCTTCTCCTCGCCCTTCGCACGACTCGTCCGCCTCAACCTGGGTGACGGCGCGCTCGTCATCGTGCGACATGGTGAGCGGCATGGTCGCCAGCTTGCCCGCGTCCGCGCGTCCATTCTCCATTGAGGTCACGCCTCCAACTCGTCGAACTCGAGGATCTCCCCCGGCTCCCCGGACCGGTGCGCGACGCCCCACCGGTGCCGTCTTCGTTGGGCGGCGTTCGCACGATGTTCAGCGCCCCTCATCACTTTCCGCCGCTCGCTGCGCGGGCTGGTGGCCGGCGTCCCCGGCCATGAACGCCACGACCGGGAGATCGGCGAGGCCTCGGGGCGCGGCCCGCTCCGCAGGCTCTATCTGGTGGGGACGCCGCGCGTGACGCAGCTTCCTGCCTCATGACGATTCGCTCCAACGACGAACTGGTGGCCCTGCAGCGGGTGGGGCACCTGGTGGCCCGCACGCTGCAGCAGATGCGCGCCCTGGTGCGCCCCGGCATCACCACCGCAGCGCTCGACGATGCGGCCGCACGCTATGCCCGTGCCGAAGGGGCGCGGTCGGCGCCGCAGCTCACGTACGACTTTCCCGGCTTCACCTGCATCAGCGTGAACGAGGAAATCGTGCACGGCATTCCGGGGCCGCGCGTGCTGGCCGCGGGTGACGTGGTCAAGCTCGACGTCACGCTGGCGCTGGACGGCTTCATGGCCGACAGCGCCGTCACCGTCCTGGTCCCGCCGGCCTCGCTGCAGGCTCGCCAGTTGCAACGCACGGCGCGCCTGGCCTTCGGCAAGGGGGTCGACGCCGCCCGGGCCGGGCAGCCGCTCCGGGCCGTAGGCGCCGCGGTGGAGGCGGCGGCACGCAAGGGAGGCGCCTCGGTGCTGCGCACGCTCTGCGGGCACGGCATCGGCCGCGCCCTGCACGAGTCACCACAAGTCCCCAACTGGGACGACCCCTCGGTCACGACGGTGCTGCGGGAAGGGATGGTCTTCGCGCTGGAGCCCATGCTCAGCGCCGCGCCGGCGCGCGTGGTGGAGGCGCGTGACGGGTGGACGCTGCGCACGCACAATCGCGCGCTCGCCGTGCACCACGAGCACACGCTGGTGATCCGGCGCGGCGCTCCCTTGCTCCTGACGGCGGCGTGAGGCGCGCCCCGGCGCTGGCCGCCGCCGTGGCGGCGGTGATGATCCTGCTGTCGGCGTTCGCCCACTCGGTGCTGGGATGGCGCGCCATGGGGACGGCGCTGGCCCAGACCAACGCGCCGGCCGACCTGGTGCGCGGCCTGGGGATCGGGTGGGTCTTTGGCGGCGCCTGCATGGTGGCGTTTGGGCTCACCGTCGCGTGGACCAGCCGGGCGCTCTGGCGCGGCGCGTCACCGCCACGCCTCCCGCTTGCCGCGATCGTCGCGTGCTACCTGCTCTTCGGCGCCGCCGCGATGGTGGTGAGCGGGGGCGATCCGTTCTACCTCGTCTTCATCATCCCGGGCCTGCTCGCTGCCTACGCCGCAGTCGCCGGTTCCTTCGCCAAGTAGGGCACCGACGCGGTTCGCGTCCGCCACCGCCGTTCTCGTCGCGGAGCGCTCCGCGGCGCGGTGACCCAGCGCCGCAGCGATCCTCCGCGCGACGGCGTAACCCAAGGGCTACGCCGTCGCCACGCCTCACCACCTCGTGGCATGCCCATCGATCCACGCCCCGTCGCACCGATGACGCGTTCACGCCCTCCGTTCCCAGCGCCACGATCCGCGCATTTCGCGATGGCTTCCTGCTCTTCGCGCTCTTCGCGCGAGTCGCTCTTGTCGTACGCCCGTAGTGCCGCGCTCGGCGCGTTCGCCGTGCTTACCCTCGCCCCCACGGCAGCGACCGCGCAGGCAGCCGCCGACTCCGCCGACCCCGTCGCGTACCTGGTGAGCCAGCTCGACCTCGAGCGCTACAAGGCCACCATCAAGGGGCTCACGCAGTTCGGCGATCGCCGCCAGGGGACGGCGCGCAATCGCCAGGCGATCGACTGGATCGAGGCGCAGCTCAGGAGCTACGGCTGCACCACCGAGCGTTTGACCTATGAGTTCAACCCGCCGCCGCAGCAACCGCGCCCCGCGGGAGCCGGCGCCGGGCAGCGCCCCACGAACGCGCCGCGCGTTGGTGCCGGCGGCTCGCGCCTGCGCGGCAACCGCGGGCGAACGGGCGTGAACAACGACTCGCTCGCGCAACCCGATGCGCGGCTGCGCGCCCTCAACGCCGAGCCCAGCACACCCGGCACTCGACAAAACGTCTGGTGCACCAAGGTGGGGACCACGCGCCCCGACGAGATGTACATCGTGGGCGCGCACATGGACGGCATCGGGTGGGGCGAAGCCGCGAATGACGACGGCTCGGGGACCGCGCTGGTGATGGAGCTGGCGCGTGTCTTCTCCATGCCCGGCGTCACGACCGACCGCACCATTCGCTTTGTCCTCTGGAACAACGAGGAGACTGGGCTCAACGGGGCGCGCGCCTACGTCGCGCAGCGCGAGGCGATGCAGGGCAAGGAGTCGCCGGCCGGTTCCGGCAAATACCCCGAACCCAGGTGGCTCGGGATGATCCAGCACGACATGATGCTGTGGGACCACGGCATGCCGCGCGCCGACGGCACGCTCAATCCCGAGCAGCGTCCCGAGGCCGACGTGAACGTCGAGTTCCAGTCCAACTCCAGGATGGCGGAGCAGTCGGCCAAGCTCGCCTGGTTCTTCCACACCGCCAACGAGAAGTACGCCACCGACTATCCGGCCACGGTGGGTCCTCACATGACCAACACCGACTCGGCGCCGTTCCAGGATCTCATCCCCGCCATTTCCCTGCGCGAGAACGAGCGCGGCGCCCACACCGGCAACGGGTGGAACCCGCACTGGCACCAACCGACCGACAAGTACGAGACCTTCAGCGACAAGGACTTCCGGTTGGGGCTGAACGCCGCGCAAACGACGCTGGGCGCACTTGGCCTGCTCACCGGCGCCAAGGTGGTCAGTTTGGCGGGAGGCGGGAGGACGGCTCACCGCCCTCCCTTCTGCCGTCTCCCGTCTCCCGTCTCCAGACCTAGAAGAACCC
>CAZVDJ010000073.1:0-11872 GCA_964626245.1 uncultured Gemmatimonadaceae bacterium | reverse complement strand
GATGTCGCCGTGCCCCGAGACCATGATCACCACCGGGTCCTCATCGCGAATGCGCGCGAAGACGTCGAAGCCGGTCATGTCGGGGAGCCGCAGGTCGAGGAGGGTGACCTCCGGCCGGCGCTCGCGCCACGCGGCGAGCGCCGCCTCTCCCGAGCCGGCGCGCCGCACCGTGTGGCCGGCGCGCTCCAGGAAGCGCGCGTAGCTCTCGGTGATGAGCGGCTCGTCGTCGACGATCAGGAGGTCGGCCATGCGCTCACCCGTCCCCGGCCCGCGCGATGGCGGCGCGGACATCGTCGAGCGTGAAGGGCTTGGCGAGCAGGGGGGCCCGTTCGGCACGCGCCGTCTCGTGCCACTCGGCATGCTCGACGTCACCCGTGAGACGGATCACGCGCGGCAGGAGCGACGGGTAGCGGTCGCGAATCTCGGCCAGCAGGGCATCGCCCCCCAACCGCGGCATGCGCAGGTCGAGGATGATGCGGTCCACGGAACGCCGCTCGAGGATGGCCCGGGCCTCCTCACCGTCAGCCGCAAGAATGATGCGGTGCCCCAGGCGCCCGAGCATGAGCGCCAGCGCGCTGCGGATGGCGGGCTCGTCGTCCACGACCATCACATCCAGGGCCCCGCCGCCGCCCGGCGTGGCGGCCAGTGCCTCCGCGGCGACCGCGGCATCGGGGGCCTCGACGATCGGGAGCTCGACGACGAAGGTTGCCCCGTGCCCCGGCGTGGAATCGACGAGGATGCGCCCGCCATGTTCGCGAATGATCCCTTCCGCGACCGCCAGCCCGAGGCCGGCCAGGTCGCCGCCCTCGCGGGTGGACAGGTGGGGGCTGAACAGGCGCCCCAGGTCGGCCGCGGCGATGCCCGGACCCGAGTCTTCCACGACGAGCACCAGCGCGCTGGCGGTTCGCGAGAGGCGCAGCGCCAGTCGCCGCTCGCCATGCCAGTCGCGCAGCGCGTGCTCCGCCCGGATGATCAGGTGCAACACCGCCTGCTGCAGTCGGCCGGCGTCGCCGTAGGTCTCGGGCAGCTCCGGTGCCACCTCTTCCACCACGTGCACCCCCCCCACCGCCAGCGCGTAGCGACGGATGTCGAGCGCCTTCGAGAGGACGTCCGTCAGGCGCAACGTCGCGCGGCGCGTGGCCCGCTCGCGGGTGAGCTCCAGGAGGTTGTGCAGCACGCGCGACGCGCGCCGTGCCTCGTCGCGGATGGTGGCGAGCGCCTCGCGCTGCGCGTCCCGCTCGCCATCGCCATGACCGGCGTCCCCCGCCGGCGCATCCGCCGCCACCGGCGTGGTCGAGGCGTCGCTCGGGTCGAGCAGGAGCTCCGAGAAGGCCTGCACCGCGGCCAGCGGGTTGCTCAGCTCGTGGACCACGCCACCCAGCAGCTGGCCGACGGTGGCGTGGCGTTCGCGGCGCAGCACCTCCTCCACCAGCCGCTTCTCGGCGGTCACGTCGCGCACCACGCCCACGACGCCCGTCACCCGTCCGCGCTCCGTGATGGGGGAGGCGACCAACGATCCCCAGCGCGATCGCCCCGACGCGTCGAGGAAGCGGACCTCGCGCTGTGCGCGCTGGCCGTGCAGCACGCCGACGAAGAGCTCCCAGATGCTGTCGCGGTCGCGCGGATCGAGCAGCGTGGTGAAGTGGTGCCCGGTGATGGCGTCGCGGCCGTGGCCCGTCGCGGCCTCGAAGGCGCGGTTGACGGAGGTGAAGTTCCCCTCCTCGTCCACGGTGAAGATGGCATCGGCCGCCCCTTCCACGAGGTGGGCATAGCGCGCCTCGCTGCGCTGCCAGGCGTCGGACAGCGCGCGCGCCTCGGTCACGTCGCGGGCCACCAGGAGGAGGCCCACGATCGCGCGCCCCTCGCGCAGCGGCGTGGCCGTGCACGCCAGCCGCCTCGAGGTCCCGTTGCGCCTGACGACATCGCACTCCCACCCGCGGGCCTCGCCGTGCCGCACGTCGCGCAGGAAGGTGGTCACGCGATCCACGTCGCCCGGTGCGAGGAAGGCGTGCAACGGTCGCCCGAGCAGCTGCTCGGGGGGCTCGTCCAGCGCCTCGCCCGCGGCGCGGTTGGCGGAGGTGACGGCGCCGGTGAGCCCCAGCGTCAGGACGGCATCGCCGGCCTGGTCGAAGAGCTGGCGATACCGCGCCTCGGAGTGCTGCACGGCCTCGCGCGAGCGGCGTTCGTTGGTGACGTCGGCCATGGAGGCCACGACCAGCGCCACGTGCTCCCGCTCACGCACCGGCGCGAGCGAGGCCACGACCACACGGCGCTCGCCATCGCCCCGCACGACGACGTACTCGTGCCGCTGCACCGCGTCGGTGGCCGCCAGCTGCACGTGCTGCCGGGCCTCGTCCGCCATCTCGTGCAGCAGCAGGTCGCTCCAGTATGCCCCGGTCAGGTCGTCGCGGCCGAAGAGGGCACGCGCCGCCGGGTTCGCGAAGATCACCCGCCCCTCCCGGTCCAGCGTGCACAGCGCATCGGCCGAGGCCTCGACAATCGACCGGTGCCGGTCCCACGCCGCGCGCTGCGTACTGACGTCGTCGAAGGTGACGACCGCGCCGCCATTCGGGTGCGGCACCGCCATGATGTCCAGCCAGCGTCCCGCCACCCCCTCGCACACGGTGCGCGCGTGGATCCCGTCGGTGATGGCGCGCGCGAGCGGGTCACCGTCGGCCTCGGGGCGCGCGCCGAGCATGGCGTCGTAGAAGTGGCGCCCGAGGAGCGCGCTCCACCCGGCGCCCGCCAGCGGCTCCGCCGTGAGCTGCAATGCGCGGGCATTGGAGCGCGTGATGCGCCCCTGGTCGTCCACCAGGCACATCCCGATCCCGATGGAGTCGAAGGCCGTGGACCACTCGCGCGTGGCGTCCCGCACCTCCTCGTACAGCCGCGCGTTCACCACGGCCACCGCCACCTGGTCGGCCAGCCGCTGCAGGATGCGCGCATCGTCGGTGGTGAAGTCGGCCGCGCGGTTGTAGACCGCGATCACCCCCAGGATGCCGCGCGCGGTCATGAGCGGGACGATCACCGACTTCTCGGCCGGCACCAGGCGCAACGTGGCGCGATGCACGTCTGGCTCGCTGGCAATGTCGTTGGTGACGACCGCCGCCCCCGACCGCACCACCTGGCCGGTGAGGCTTCCCGACACCGGCATGTGCACGCCCGCCAGCAGCTCGGCGATCCCGACCGCCGACACGACGTGCAGGTAGTCGCCGTCGCGCAGCGCCACGCACGCCCCTTCGGCCTGCAACAGGGCCGCCGCGTGGCGCAGGATCAGGCGCAGCACCTCTCCCATCTTCAGCGACTCGCCCACCGCGCGCGCGATCTCGGCCATCGCCTCGCTCTGCCGGCGCTCGCGCTCGCTGTCGGCGAAGAGGCGCGCATTGCTCAGCGCCCCCGCCGCCTGGCGCGCCAGCATGCCCACCACCTCGCGCGCCTCGTCGTCACACCCCTCGGGGCTGGGGTCGTGCACCGCCAGCACGCCGAGCAGCCGGCGGCCGTGCATGACCGGCACCGCGAAGACGACGCCGGCCGCCGCCGTCCCATCCACCACGTCGTCCGCCGCGGCGAGTGGTGATGTCGCCGGATCGTACGGCGAGACGAACACGGCCTCGCCCGTGCGCGCCGCTTCGCCCAGCGGCCCGCTCCCCAGTGGCGACACCCGCGAGGGATGCACGACGTCGCCGATGCTGTGGTGCACCACCTCCACGAGCGCGCGATCGAGGTCGACGCGCGCCACGACCACACCCTCGCAGTCCACGGCGCGTCGCAGGCCGCGCGCCACTTCCTCAAGGATTTCGTCCTCGTCCAGCGTGCGCGCCAGCAGGACGGCGACCTGCTGCAGGAACTGGAGCCGAGCCTCGTGCCGCGCCCCACGTTCCAGGCGGGCGCGGATGCGCTCCGCGGCCTCGGTGGGGAGGGGGGCGAGCAGCGCGTCCAGGTCGTCCACGGCCATGCCGGCGCCTGGGGGGGTGCGTTCGCGAAGGTCGCTGGGAGGCATGCCGACTGCCTAACGCCCAGCGGGGGCGAGGAGGCGCGCCCCGCCCGGGATCACCGTGGCCTGCACACCCGTTCCGGGGAGCAGTTCACCGTCAGCCTGCGCCTGTCGCGGCGGGTCGCTCTCGAGCGCCACCACGCGTCCCTGCAGAAAGTGCATCGCCGGATCGGTCCCGAAGTCGTGGCGGAGCAGGCGCCATCCCACCCGCAGCGCGTCGCCAACGTTCGACGGGGTGAAGACGCACAAGTCGAGCATTCCGTCATTCTCCCGCACCGCCGGCCCCACCCGGAACAACCCGCCGAAGAGGTTCCCGAAGTTAGCCAGCAGCACGGCAGTGGCGTGAAAGTCGTGCCGCTGGCCGTCCACCGTGGCGGTCAGGGCGAAGCCGTCCAGCGCCAGGGCGGCACGCACCGCGCTGAGCACATACGCCAGCACGCCGAAGCGCCGCTTGGCGCCGGCGCTCGTGCGCTGCACCATCGTGCTGTCGATCCCCATCCCCGCCGCAAAGGCGAAGACGCGGCCGTCCGGCATCTGCGCCAGGTCGACCGTGCGAACCGACCCCGCGAGCAGGGCGCGCACCGCGGCGCGCACGCGGCGCGGGGTCCCCAGGGCGCGCGCCACCAGGTTGCCGGTCCCGCCCGGAAGGATCCCCACCGGCTCGTCCCGACCCTGCATGGCGTGCAGGACCTCCATCGCGGTGCCGTCCCCACCCAGCGTGAAGACGGCGTCGTGGGTGGCGGCGCGTTCCCGGGCTATCGACTCGGCATGACCGGCCGCTGTCGTTTCGTGCACCTCGCAGGCGACGCCGGCCGACTTGAAGGCGGCGAGGGCGCGCGGAAGGGCCCGTCGGCCGCGCCGCGAGGCGGGGTTCACGATCAGGAGGACGCTTCGAATGGCTACCACCGCCACGCGCGGAAGACGTCGAATCCGTATTGGCGGCGCGTGGTCGTGAAGCTGCGATCCGTCCCCGTCTCGCAGAACAGGACGTTGAGCGGCGGCTCGAGCGACAGCGAGTAGCCGTAGCCCCCCGCCAGCCGCTGCTCGAGCTTGACGCCGATGGAGCTGGCCAGGTCGACCGGCGAGAGCTGGCCGCCCGCCGCCCCCAGTCGGCACAGCCCGGTGGTGAGCGACAGGAAGGTGCGCTCGCCGAGCTGCTTGCCGATGCCGAACTGCACGCCGTTGAGCAGTCCCTGCCGCGCCTGCTGCTGCTGTCCCGAGGCGCCACCGGTGGCGGTCTGGATGTTCACGTAGTCGAACAGGCCGCCCGAGAACTTGGCCGAGATGTAGCTGGAGAGGGTGGAGAGGGCGAGCGACGAGGCGCTGAAGCGATTCTGCCCCAGCGCGCCGCCGATGCCGAACGACGGGACGCCGGCCACGAGGTACGAGATGAGGTCCGACTCCGACAGCCGCAACGAGTCGGCGCTCTCGAGGCGAAGGCGCGGCTGGATGAGCGTCCCCTCCACGCGCACGCGGATGCGCACGTCGTTGCGCCCGCCGTAGGTGCTGGACACCTGCCGCACGGTGTGGATGGCGCTGATGTTGAGGATGGGGTTGAGCTCCGTCTCGTTGAGGAAGCGGAGCTCGCCTCCCTCCACCGTGAAGGTGCGTTGCACCAGGCCGCCCAGGTCGAGCCGGTAGTAGCCGCGCTCCGTCTGCAGCGCCCCGTCCAGCGCGAGTTGCGGCGCCTGCCCGCCGCGCCGCTCACCCACCGTCACGTTCACCGCCCCGCCCAGCTTGATGTCGGCCTCCTCCGACCGCACGCGCACGTCCGGCCCCATGGCAATGCGCACGTTGTCCACCGTGAGGTTGTTCACGAAGGCCGGCGGCGTCTTGGGAAGGAGCGCCCGGTTCGCGAAGACCGTCGTGTCGACCACGTTGTACAGCTCGGGATCGTCCAGGGAGATGAGGTTCTTCCCGGTGAACTCGGGGATGACGATGACGCCGCGATTGAGCGTGACACTCCCCGACAGCTGCGAGCGGTCGAGCGTGCCGCTGAGGCGCAGGTTGGACGACAGCGACAGTTCGGCCACCCGGCGGTTGGCGATGGCCTGGAACTCCCGGGCCCCCAGCGACACGTCGAAGGCCGCCCCCTCGGGCTGCAGGCGGGCGGCCCAGCCCGTCAGCCACAACGAATCACGCGACTCGTTGCCGCTCACCATCGACAGGCGCCGGATACGCAGGGTGTCGCGCTGCGCCACGAGGTCGGCGTGCACGTCGCGCAGGCGGATCCCGAGGTCGGGCACGGACGCCGCGACCGAGTCGACCCGGAGGAAGCCCTCCAGCACCGTGCGCTGCGGCGTGCCCGCCAGCGAGAAGTCGGCGGACAACCGTCCGCGCGCGTTGCTCAGCGAGGGGACGAAGCTCTCCACGACGGCCATGTCGAGGTTGGTGGAACGCACCGTCACGCGCAGCGTGTCCTGCAGCAGGCGCTCGTCGCGCGGGGCGAGCGCCAGGTCCACCGGCAGGTGACCGCGCACCGAGACTACAGTGGAGTCGTTCCGCAGCACGTCCATCCCGAACGTGCCACGCCGGTCGGCATAGCCCCCCTGCAGCGCCGCCCGGGCCACGTTCACCTGTCCCACGCGCGCCCCGGTGATCGCGCCGCCCAGCGTCATGGTCGGCGCCTCGCGCGTCCCCGTGACGCCAACGTCGGCGCGCAGCCAGCCGCCGAGCGCCATGTTCGACTGCGCCAGGTTGGCCAGGTCGGCCAGCGAGACGGAGTCCATCGCCAGCCGCAACCCGACCTCCCCCTCCGTCGGCGCCGTTCCCGCCATCACGATCTCGCCGCCGCGGCTGCCGGTGAGCCGTACCGTGTCGAGCGCAAAGCCCCCCGCGGCCGCGCGGATCGTGGCGGCGCGCGCCAGCGTCCACTCACGCCCCTCGAGCCCCACGCGCAACTGGTCCACCCGCACCGAGGTGCTGTCCTCGCGCACGCCGAACGTCCCGCGCCCTTCCAGCACGGGACCGTTGGAGAGCGTGGTCAGGAGGCCAAAGCCCACCTGCTCGCGCCCCTTCACGTCCAGGTCCACGCCGGCGTTGGCCACGGCGACGGTGCCGAGCACCAGGGTGTCGGCGGAGACGCTCACCTTCCCCTGCACGTCGGGGAGGAGGGCGTGGGTGAGCGCCGCCGAGACGCGCGCCACGCGGGCGGAGTATTCGCCGTAGCGCAACCGCCGGATGTCGAGCGCGCCACGCACGTCGAGCGAGTCGATCGAGCCGGCCAGGACGCCGCGTCCGGCGATCTCGGCCGCCAGCGAGTCGCGCAGCGCCGCCTCTCGCGCCACGCTGTCCCCCCCGGCCAGCCGGGCGAGGTAGGGGCGCAGCGCCCCTAACGAGTCGGCGCTGAGCGTGAAGCGCAGCGAGTCGCGCACCGCCGGCAGCAACCCGATCGCCCCCTGGGCGGTCGCCGAGAGCAGCGCGGTCTCGGCGTGCAGCGTGTCGACGCGCAGGAGGCCGTTGCCGAAGCGCAGGCGCGCGCGCGCGCCGGCGTACACGCGCACCGAGTCGATCGTGGAGCGCTCCAGGCGAAGGTCCAGCGGCCCGGTCCAGGCGGGGAGCGAGTCGCCCACCACGTCCACCTCGGCGCTCCCGTTGAGCCGCGTCACCGGGACCGACGTCGTGTCCAGGAGCAGGCGCAGGTCCAGGTCGTTGAAGCGCAGCGTGCCGTGATAACCGTAGCCGCCCACCGAGTCGGCATCGACGCGTCCGTCGTACGCGAGCGTCCCCGGGGCGCCGGCCAGCTCCGCAAAGACGGAGAGATCGTCCGCCTGTCCCTGCAGCCGCACCGGCCCCGTGTACTCGCCGCGGTAGACGAGTTCCGCCTCCGGGTAGGCGCGCGCCACCGTCCCCAGGCTCAGCGGCTTGGCGTCCAGTGCCAGGTCGTAGACCAGGAACTCGTCGCCGATCGTGACGCGGCCGTTCCCCGTGAAGCGCGACGGCACGCCATCCTCGAAGCGGTGCGTGATGTCGGCGTTGCGAAAGCGCACGTCGGTCCACACCGAGTCGAGCCGCGCCGTGCCCGAGACCAACCCGGAAAAGCGCGGGAAGTCCGGGTTGAGGAACTGCATGGTGCGCAGGTCGAAGTGATCCAGGTCCACGTCGAAGCCGCGGAACTTCGCCAGGGCCGGATAGAGGATGTCCAGCTCACCGCGCACGCGCCCGCGCGCCGTGGCCCCCGCGACGTTGGCATCGCGGAAGAAGAACTCCCCCTCGTCCACGACCCAGCGGTTCACCGGTCCGCCGGCGCCCTTGAGCGTGGCGGTGATGCTCCCGCGCCAGGGATACGGGAGGGCCTCGCCGCTGAATTGCTCGATGAGGCGCCAGTCGATCGGGTCGGCGCGCAGGTCGACGTCCTTGACGATGAAGACCGGCGCCCCGGTGGCAAACGTCATCGTGCCGCGCAGCCGCGAGTCCATGGTGCGCACGTCCACGTCGCGCAGCGCGTATTCCATCACCCGAAGGTCGCGCCCGTTGCCGATGTGCAGCGTCGCCGTGCCGCCGCCGGTGGCGGGGAGCGTGGGATAGACCCAGGCGACATCGGCCAGCGACAGCGTGTCGGCCACGAAGGTGAGGTCGTAGCGCGTGGGCAGCCCGCTCCCCCACCAGACCTTCCCCTTGGCGTTGCCGCGCGAGCCGGGGAGGCGGAAGTGCGCGATGTCCACCCAGATGGAGTCGCCCTTGTTCCGCAGCGCCCCGCGGGCCTCGCGGAACTCGAACGGCGGGTCGAACTCGTCGGCGTCCAGTCGGCGCACGTCGAACTGCCGCCCCAGCGCCGACTTGTCATCGATGCGCGACGGGCCGAGCTCCAGCACGGTGTTGGTCCAGCGGCGTTGCTGCTGGTAGTGGCTCCCCACGCGCTCGATGCGCTTGTCCTGGCGGCCTAACGCGAACGCGATGGCGCTGTCGCGCTTGGCGCCGCGCAGCGAATCGACCGGCTGCCACGGCATGGTGAGCAGGAAGGTCACCGACGTCGCGCGCGCCGCGTTCACGAAGATGTAGTCGCCGAAGCTGCGCGTCGTGGCCGGCCTGGGTGGCCCCGGGGGCCCGGGGGGGAAGATCTTCCGGAAGTTCCACGTCTTCGTGGAGTCCTCGTGCACGTGCACGTAGGCGCGCTCGATCGTCACCTCCGATGCCACGATGCGGCGATCGAGCAGGTCGCGCGGGTCGAAGCGCAGCCGGATGGGCCCCGTGGCCACGAACAGCGAGTCGTTGAGTTCGCGAATGGCGAACGAGTCGACGACCAGGTCGGAGAAGAGCGACCCTTGCAGGTGGCCGATGTACATCTTCCCCTTCATGCGCGCGTTGATGAACGACATCACGTACGCTCGCACCTGCTCGCGCCCCCACGACGTCTGCGTGATCGCCGCAATGGCGCCCGCCAGCAGCCCGCCGATCGCAAAGAGCGTGGCGGCACTGGCCAGGACGACGACGCGACGGCGGGACATGGCTAGAACGCCTGCCCGATGGAGAAGTTGAAGGTCAGCCGGCTGCCGAACGTCACGCGCCGCGGCGGCTGGAAGGTGGAGGGACAGGCGCCGCGCCCCTGCACGGGGAGCGCCGTGCCACCGCCCGGCAGCGGCTCACCGGGCACCACCGGCAGCCGGTTGCCGGGGCTCGTGCAATACAGCGCGCGCTCCAGCACGTCCTCGCCCACGCGACGGGTGGCCGAGAAGAAGGCCGGCCCTGTTGGCGACTGGTAGGGGTTGTAGCCGATGTCGACGCGCACCGGGCCGATGGGCGTGAAGACGCGCACCCCCACCCCCGGCGTGACCTTGATGCGCACCGGGGGTTGCGTCTCGTCGGTGCTGGAACGGTTCCACACTTCTCCCGCATCGACGAAGAGCGCGTACTGGATGAGGTCGGGGAGGAAGACGGAGCGCAGCCGCAACTCGGCGTTGGCGATCACGACGTTGTCACCGCCCGACGGGACGACGCGCGTGGCGACGCGCGGATCGTCGGTGCGGAAGAACGACGTGTCGCCGCTGGCGGGCGCGACGGCGAAGGTGTCGACCACGTAGATCGCCGGCCCCAGCTCGTTCTGCCGGAAGCCACGCACCGTGTTGGGGCCGCCGGCGTAGAGGCGCTCCTGCGGAGGGACAAACGAGCGCGAGTCGTCGAAGCCGAGGCGGCGCCCCAGCACGGTCCCGGCCCGGAGGCGCAGGACGAAGACCCCGCCGTCGAAGACGGGGCGATAGAACGAGCCGTCGAAGACGCCGCGGTTGAACTGCTGGTCGGTGCTGGAGCCGATGACCGACGACGCGTGGCGTACCTCGAAGCGCAGCACCGAGCCGCGCGATGGATTGGAGAAATCGTCGGCGCGGTTGCGCGTCACGCTCCACCCCGCGACCGCCAGGCGGTTGGTCGCGAGGAGGCGCGATTGCGCGTCGGGCTCGCAGATGTTGAACACCGCGCAGAAGAAGGCCGGCGACGAGAAGGTGCTGCCGTACTCGAGCTGGTACGAAAAGGTCTGCGGCGCCGGGCCGTCCACGCCGCGCTGCACCGAGGCCAGGGCCCCGAAACGCGTGTTGCGCAGGTACGCCTGGAATTCGGAGCGCCGTTCGCTGTACACCGTGAGGGTGGGGACGGTTCGCAGCCCGAACAGGGTGGCCTGCGAGAGCGTGACGCCGGTGTAGTAGTTCAGCGTGTCGCTGAAGATGTCGCGCGTCACGGCGCGGGGGCACAGCCCGCCGGCGAACTCGAACGGGGCGCCCACCCCCACCTTGGACAGGCGGCCGTTCAGGTCCAGCCGCCGCAACCGCCCCAGGAAGTTGTAGTCGGTGTAGCTCCCCTGCGTGCGCAGGCAGTCGAGGTTGCCCCATCCGACCGACGCGCGCGAGGCCCGCGTCTCCCCTTCCGTCAGCTGCACGCCCACGGTGACCAGCGAGTCGACCGCGTCCGCCAGCGACGCCGAGTCCACCTGCACGTCCACGTGGCGGAAGGCCTCGGAGAGGTACAGCCCGCGCTTGACGCCCTCCAGCGCGCGCTCGCGGTAGAGCTGCCCCTCGCGGATCCCCAGCACCCCCTTCACCCGCTCGGGGTCGATGCGGGGCCGCTCCCCGGCCGCGGCATCGATGCGGACCTCGATCGCCCCCAGCCGGGCGCGCGGCCCCGTGGACGCGCTGAACTCGACCTCCGCCGTGTGCCGGGCCGTGTCGCTGTCAAAGCTCCGCAGCACCTCGGCGAGCGGATAGCCGCGGTCGCGCAGCCGGCGCGCCAGCGAGTCGCGCGCGGCCAGGACGCGTGACTTGTCGAACCGCTCGCCCTCGCGCAGCGCGATGCCGCGCAGCAGCCGGTCGAACTGGGGCACCGAGTCGAAGCCGAGGTACGCCACGCGCGCAATGCGCACCGGGATCCCCTCGCGAATCACGAAGGTGAGGCGCGCCGCGCGCGGCCCCAGCATCTCGACTTCCTTTCCCACCTGCACCTGCGAGAACCCGGCGTTCCGGTAGAAGAGGATGAGCCGCAGCGAATCCTGCGTGACGGTGGCCGCGTCCAGGCAGTAGCGCTTGCCGAACAGCCGGAACCAGCGCCGCGCGAACGACGACTGCGTGGTGGCCACGCCGTTGGAGAGCTCGCTGGAGCGAAACGTCTCGTTGCCGCGGAACCGCAGCGTGCGCACCTCGATGGACGTCGCGTCGCACTCCAGGGCCTGCGCACCGGCGAGGCGGGCCGCGGCGAGCCACGCGACCCCCAGGGCCGCCGCCAGGCGCAACCGCACGTCAGGCCGTCTCGACAAGCACGGCGCCGGTCCCCTTCATCTTGGCGCGCCGCTTCACGTCGGCGGCGCGCATCCCCAGGTGCGCCAGGTTCTGCCAGGCCGACGGCTCCACGTGCAGCACCGCGGCCGAAAAGCCCGCCAGCGGGAACTCCCGCACA
>CAZVDJ010000072.1:8741-11940 GCA_964626245.1 uncultured Gemmatimonadaceae bacterium | reverse complement strand
GGCTCCGACGACGAGTACCTGGCCGACGGAATCACCGAGAGCATCCTCAACAAGCTCACGCGCGTCTCGGGGCTGCGCGTGGTCCCGCGCTCCATCGTCTTTCGCTACAAGCGGCGCGACGTCGACATCCCCACGGTGGCCGCCGAGCTGCGTGTCCGCGCGCTGGTCACGGGGCGGGTTCGGCAGCGCGGCCAGACGCTGCAGGTGAGCGCCGAGCTCACCGACACGGTGACGGAGTCGCAGCTGTGGGGCGACCGGATCTCGCGCAGCGCCGACGACATCTTCGCCGTGCAGGAGGAAATGGCGGGGGAGATCGTGAAGTCGCTGCGCGTCCGGCTCTCGACGGAAGAGCGCGAGGCGCTGATGCGCCGCTACACCGAGGACTCGGTGGCCTATCGCGCCTACCTGCGCGGGCGCTACCAGTGGAACAAGCGGACGCGGGACGGCTTCCTGCGCGCCATCGGGCACTTCGAGGAGGCGATCGATCGCGACCCGAGCTACGCGCTGGCCTACTCGGGCATCGCCGACAGCTACAACGTCCTGGGCTACTACAACTACCTGTCGCCGCGGGAGGCGTACCCCAAGGCCAAGTCGGCGGCCACGCGGGCCCTGGACATCGACGAGTCGCTGGCGCAGGCGCACGCGTCGCTGGGCTACACGCGCCTCTTCTTCGATTGGGACTGGGCAGGCGCGGAGTCGTCGTTCCGCCGCGCCCTGGAGCTCGACCCGGCCTACGCCAGTGCCCACCAGTGGTACGCCTGGTACCTGCTGGTGATGCGCCGCATGGACGAGATGATCGAGGCGATGCGCACCGCGTTGCAGCTGGACCCGCTCTCGCTCATCATCAACGCCCACATGGGCTACGCCCTCTTCTGGGCGGGGCGCTACGACGAGGCGCTGGACCAGCTCAACCGGACCCTCCTGCTCGACCCCGACTTCGCCCTCACCTACTGGCCGCTGGGGGCCGTGCACACCTGGCAGGGGCGCCCGGCGGAGGCGGCTGCGGCCTTCTCGCGCATGGTGGAACTGACGGGTGGGACGCTCGGACTCGGCTACCTCGGCATCACCGCAGCGATCAGCGGTCATCCGGAGGTCACGCGCGACTGCCTCGACCGGCTGGAAGCGGCGGCCAAGGTGCGCTACGTCTCTCCCCTGGACCGGGCCATCTGCTACGCCGGGTTGGGGGACGTGGAGGCGACCTTCCGCTGGATGGAGACGGCGGTGGACGAGCGGGTGAGCGACCTGGTCCGGCTGCGCAGCCTCCCCTGGCCCGCCGCGGTGCGCGGAGACGCGCGCTTCGCGCGCATCGCCGCACGCGTCGGCATTCCCGCAGCCAGCTAACCTTCGTTGGGGGACGCTGGTGTGGCGCCACCTGCCACCGGCGCCTGCAGCATGAAGGCTCCGCCCAGGGAGATGGTCGCCGCCACCCAGAACGGGACGCGCAGTCCGGCGACCGCCGCGACACCGCTCGCCGCCATGGGGCCCACCACGCGCCCCAGGCTCGACACCCCCTGGAAGACCCCCAGCACGGCGCCGCGCTCCGAGGGCCCGGCGGTGCGCGAGACCAGCGCGCTGATGCTCGGCGAGAAGAGCGCGCTCCCGATCCCGTACAGCCCCATGGGGACCAGCGCGATCCACACGTTAGGCGCGAACGGGATCAGGACGAGCGAGAAGGCCACCAGCAGCGTGCCGTAGCGGGTGAGCAACTCGGGGCCGAAGCGCGCGGTGAGTCGCCCGATCAGTCCTCCCTGGACCCCCACCGCCAGGACGCCGATGAAGGCGAAGACGAAGCCCAGGTGGCGCGGGCTCACCCCCAGGTGGCTCGCCGAGAAGAGCGAGAAGGTCCCCTGCAGCATGGAAACGGCGCCCACGACGATGAGCGTGACGGCGAACAAGTCGCGCAGGTCGGGACGCGACAGGAGCCGCCACTGCAGCCCGCGAGGCTGCGCCGCGGCGCGTTCCTGATGCTCTGCGCCGTGGCTCTCGCGCAGGCGGAAGGTGGCCACGAAGGCGGCCAGCGACATGAGCGCCGCCGCCAGCGCCACGCGCTCGATGTTGGCCGTGGCCGCATCGCCGCCACCCAGCGTCCCGCCGAGGGCCGGCCCGAGGATGAAGCCCAGCCCGAACGCGGCGCCGAGCAGCCCCAGCGCCCGCGGGCGGTCCGCGTCGGAGGTCACGTCGGCCACGTAGGCGTAGGCAATGGAGATGTTGCCGGCCGCGAGCCCCGAGACCAGCCGCGAGACCGCCAGCTGCCACGCATCGCTGGCGAAAGCCAGGACGACATTGGCCACGGTATTGGCCGCGAGCGTGGCCAGGAGGATCGGCTTGCGTCCCGCGCGGTCACTCAGCGCGCCCCACATCGGCGCACCGAAGAGCTGGCCCAGCGAGTAGAGGCCGAAGAGGAAGATCACCAGCGACGGCGAAATCCCCAGGTGCTCCGCGTAGAACGGGAGCACCGGCACGATCATCCCGAAGCCGACCAGGTCGAGGAAGACGATGAGGAAGAGGGTCGCCATCCGGCCGCCGTCAACTCACCGTCTTCGGGCCCGTGGGCGGCACGAAGATCGTCGGGAGGCCCAGCTCCTGGAGCAGCGCGTTGAGGCGCCGCAGCTCGTTGGCCTCGAGCTGCTGCAGGCGCTGCAGCTGCACATCCACCTTGCCCCCCAGTTCGTCCAGGATCTCGCCGTGCTGCTTGTTGGGCGCCGCCTCCTGGCCCAGCACCTGGGCGTTCAGCGAGAGCATCATGTTGTAGAGCTTGATGGGAAAGTGCAGGGTGGCCTGGTCATCGTGGTTGTACCAGTCGACGAGTTCCGTGCGCACCACCTCCAGCTGTTCGCGCACCGGCTTGGCGGCATCCCTGACGCGCTGCGCATAGGCCTGCTCCGACGACTGCTGCACGCGCACGTCGATCTGCTGCTGCAGGTCCTCGATGCGGGCAAAGGCGTCCACGATGTCGCCGATGCGCCCGCGCACCTTCATCCCCAGGTCAAAGGTGGTCTGCAGGTCGGCGGTGGTGGCTTGCAGCCGGGGATCGAGCCGGACGGTGAGGGCGCGGACCATCGTGTCGGCGCCGGCGATCAACCGCACGCGGTACTCGCCGGGGACCACCGTGGGCCGCATGCACATTCCGATTGGCCAGATGACGGAGCACACTCTATTCGCGCCCTGGCTCACCCACGTCACCATGCGACCCACCTCG
>CAZVDJ010000072.1:0-8731 GCA_964626245.1 uncultured Gemmatimonadaceae bacterium | reverse complement strand
GTGGGACCGGCAAGCGTCCCCATGTCGTTCACCACGGTCTTGAGCGACTTGGCGTCCGGGAGGCGCAGGTTCCAGAAGAAGCGGTTGCTCCCGGCGCGCGTGGTGACGATCGAGTCCGAGGCGAAGTACGCCAGCGAGTCGGCTGGCGGCTTGGCGGTGCTGTCGCGCGCGGCGCTGGAAAACGTGCGCACCACCGCGCCGCGCGCGTCCAGGAACTGCAGCGTCAATGGCGCGGCCGGCGGCTGTCCCACCCAGTAGTCGACCAGGACGCCATCGTACGGGTTCTCCCCCGCCATTCCCCCCGGGCCCCGGCGCCCGCCGGCAAAGCGCCAGGCCACCGACGGCTGGAAGAGGTGCACCGCCTTGCGCGTCACCGAGTCGTGCAGCTGGCGGATGACGGCGATGTCGTCCAGCGCCCAGAACGAGCGCCCGTGCGTGGCGACGACCACGTCGTTGCCGTGCACGCGCAGGTCGCGCACGCTGGCGCGCGGCAGGTTCAGCTGCAGCGGCTCCCACCTGGCGCCGTCGTCCAGCGAGACCCAGACGCCGATCTCCGTGGCGGCGAAGAGCAGGCCGCGCTTCACCGGATCCTCGCGGACCGAGCGCGTGTACGCGCCCATCGGGATTCCGGCGTCGATGCGCGCCCAGCTCCGGCCGTAGTCTGTCGTCTTGTAGAGGTACGGCTGGAAGTCGTCGAGCTGGTAGCGCGTCGCCGAGAGGTAGGCGACGGCCGGATCGTGCGGCGACGGGTCGATCCCGGTGACGCGGGTGTGCTTCACCATCGCGGGAGGCGTCACCTCCACCCAGCTGCCGCCGTTGTCTCGCGACAGGTGCACGCGCCCGTCATCGGTCCCCGCCCACAGCACCCCCTTGGTGCGCGGCGACTCGGCGAAGGCGTAGATCGTGGCATACCACTCCGTCCCGGTCATGTCCTTGTGCACCGGACCGCCACTCGGCCCCATCGTGGCGGGGTCGGCGTAGGAGAGGTCGGGCGAGATGCGCTCCCACGACCGTCCCTCGGTGGTGGAGCGCCAGACGTGCTGCGAGGTGACATAGAGCACGCTGGGGTCGTGCGGCGACAGCACGACCGGGAAGGTCCACTGGAATCGGTTGGGGACGTCGCGGACGGGCATCCCGTCGTAGTTGTTGAGCCAGACGGCAATGTCGCGCGTCTGCTGCGTGCGGTTGTCATGCCGCATCAGCATTCCCGTGTAGCAACCGCCGTAGGTGATGTTGGGGTCGCGCGGGTCGATGGCGATGTGCGCATTCTCGCACCCGGCCACGCTCCACCAATCGCGCTCGGTGATGGCGCCGAAGTCGGAGCGCGAGGCGATGGTGATGGCCGAGTTGTCCTGTTGCGCGCCGTAGAGCCGGTAGGGCCACTGGTTGTCGGTGATGACGTGGTAGAACTGTGACGTGGGCTGGTTCATGATCGAGGACCAGCTCTTCCCGCCGTCCAGCGAGACGGTGGCCCCGCCATCATTGCCGTTGATCAGTCGGTTGGGGTTCCTGGGGTCGACCCACATGATGTGCGTGTCGCCGTGCGGGACGCACACGCGCGTGAACGTCTTCCCGGCGTCGATCGACTTCCACACCTGCAGGTTCATCACGTAGACGACGTTCTCGTTCGTGGGGTCGGCGGTCACCGCCGAGTAGTACCACGGGCGCACCTGGAACTTCTGCTCGCCGTTGGTGCGCGCCCAGGTGGCGCCGCCGTCGTCGGAGCGGAAGATGCCGCCCAGCGTGTCCCTGGCCTCCACCGAGGCGTAGAGGCGTCGCGGGTTGGCCGGCGAGACGTCGATCCCGATCTTGCCTAACGGCGCCTTGGGCATCCCGGGGTTTGCCGACAGGTCGGTCCAGCTGTCACCGCCGTCGGTGGACTTCCACAGGCCGCTCTTGCCGCCGCCGGCCTCCATCCCCCATGGGGAACGCTGGAACTTCCACATCGACGCGTAGAGGATGCGCGGATTGGTGGGGTCCAGCGACAGGTCCGTCGCGCCGGTGGAGTCGTCGAGGAAGAGGATCTTCCGCCACGACTTGCCGCCATCCGTCGTCCGGAAGACTCCGCGTTCCGGGTTCGGGCCGAAGGCGTGGCCGATGGCGGCCACGTAGGCGATGTCCGGGTTGCCGGGGTGCACACGGATTGCCGTTACCTGGTGCGTCTCCGCGAGCCCGAGGTGCTGCCAGCTCTCCCCGGCATCGGTGGAGCGGTAGATCCCGGTGCCGTAGGTCAGGTCCTCGCGCAGCTGCGACTCGCCCGTTCCCACGTAGATCACGTTCGGGTCGGACGGGGCGACGGTGATGGCCCCTACCGACGAGATGTCGGTCTTGCCGTCGGTGAGGTTCTCCCAGCTGATGCCCGCGTTGGCCGTCTTCCAGACGCCGCCGTTCACCGCCCCCATGTAATGGACGAGCGGCTTGGTGGGGTCGCCTGCCACGGCGTCCACGCGCCCGCCGCGCCACGGGCCCAACAAGCGCCAGCGAAGCGACTTGAAGGCCCTGTTGGTGGCCGACGGGTCGGAGTAGAGACGGGGGCTGTAGGGAGGGTGGGCTCCCGGCGGCGGCGAGCCCGCGCGAGGCGTGCGCTGTGCGCGAGCGTTGGCCGGTGCGATGGCGGTGGCCGCGAGGATGGCGGCCGCGCAGAGCACGGAGAGTCGGGTGAGAGCCATCATCGGAAGAGAGAGGGCGGGACCGGCGAGGCGGCGTGCCACCGGGCGGCGGAAGGTCGGGCGAATCGGGTGGCCAACGCAAGTGACCCCCGGCCGCACCTGGCGACCGGGGGTCCTGCCGGGCGGCCATCGCCGCCCGGGGGCACCGCGTGTCCTAGCTGCGCTGCAGCGACGCGATGATCCGCTGCACCGACGCCCGCAGCGATGCCGCGTCGGCCGGCGGGATCTGCCCCGCCGACTCGTAGCCGCTGAGCAACGTGAGGAAGTTGTTCAGCTGCTGCACCGCCGGGCGTGGCTGCCCCGAGCGCAGCGCATTCTGCGCCGCCACCAGCCGCGCCCGAAGCGCATTGAAGACCGGTGTGGAGATGGTCCCCGCCGTGTGCAGCTGCTGCAGCGCCGCCAGCGTATTCGCCACCGCCTGCTGGTTGGTGAGCACGGTGACGGTCGCCGTGCGGGAATCCGACGCGTCGTCGTCGGAAACGGTGACGCGCACCGTGAAGCTCCCCGCACGCGCGTAAGTGCGCTGCAGCGTGAAGCTCTTGCCGCTCAACGCCAGCGGCTGCACCGCCGATCCGTCGCCGAAGTCGACGGTCGCGCTCCAGCCGTCGCTCCCCGGATCGGCGAAGCTCCCGGCCTCTGCATAGACCTCACCGGGAAGGAGCGTCGCCCCGGCCAGCGGCAGCACGGCAGGCGCGACGTTCGCCACCGTGGCGGTGGTCGCGATCGTGTCGGCCAGTCCGCGCACGTCGGCGACGATCAGCTGCACGGTGTACGCACCGTCCTGCGCGTACGTGTGCGACACCGCGGCGCCGCTTCCGAACGAGCCGTCGCCGAACGACCAGGTGTACGTGAGCGCATCGCCATCGGGGTCGGTCGACGCCGCGCCGCTCATGGCAATCGCGCCGCCCTCTGCGCCGGTGTAGGGGCCGTCCAGCGCCGCCACCGGCGGCGACGTCTTGCTCTCCACGGCGATCTCGATGGCATCGGGAAGGAGTGCCAGCAGGTCGTAGCCGCTCAGCGCCTCCACGGCGTCGACGGTGGTCTCGTACGTCTGCCACGGCACGTTGCGGATCCCCGGATCGTTTGGCATGGCCACGGCGATCACGGTGATGTCGCTCGGCGCGCCCACGTTGGCGAGCCCTTCGTCACGATCCATGATGACGGCCACCTTCCACGTGACGGCGGGGATCGTGATCTTCCCCTCGCCCTTCACCGTCCCCTTGCTGCCCGAGGCGCCGGCGATGACGTACACCTCCTTGTTCTGGAAGCGCGCCTCGTCGCCCAGGAAGTTCTCCAGCACCGCCCACGGTCCCTGGTTGTTGTCGGCCGCCTGCGGGATGATGTTCGAGAAGTAGAAGGTGTTGGCGTTGTCCAGGAGCCCGGTGGAGCGGTCGAACGAGCGGGCCAGGTGCCCACGGTCGATGCCGTAGCCGGCGAAGGTCCCGGCGCCGGTGTAGTCGGCCGTGGTGTAGCGCGGCAGCGCCGAGGGAAGGGCGGGATCGAACGTGAAGCAGTCGCAGCGATCCTGGCTCCCGATGTGCGTCGCTTCCAGGTTGTAGCTCACCCAGTTGGGGATGCCGCGCCCCGGGTTCCACGACGAGGTGAACTCGGCGCGCGCCACGAGGACGTCGTCCGAGGCATCTCCATCCCCGGGGACGCCGAACTCCACGTTGTTGCCATACTGCGCCGTCCCGCCCGCGGTGGCGACCTGCGTGTCGAGCGAGTAGGTGGCGGTGGTCACGCCGTCGGCGGCGGTGGCGCGCACGGTATACGTCCCCACGGCCAGCGCCCGCACCACACCGTTCGCGTCGATGCTGACGATGGCCGGCGTCTCCGACGTCCAGGTCACCGTGGTGTTGACGATGTTGCCGCTGCCGTCACGCACCGTCGCGAAGAGCTGGTCCTCGTAGCCGACGGGGAGCGCCGGGTCGCTCGACGTGCGCCCGCTGAAGGTGATCGTGTTCCCGGGCGGCGGGGCCACACCGCCGTAGCAGGCACCGAAGCTCGAGGTGGCCGGCGGTTGCCAGACCCCGGCGTTGTCGCGCTGCAGCGACTGCCCCACGGGCGACGACGACTGCGAGACGCCGATGTCGACCGAGAGGCGGCCGGCGGCGGGGCCGTCGGTCGCCGTCATCGTCCCCTCGTAGGACAGGAACTCGACCACCGCACCCGCGTTGTCCACCAGCGCCAGCCCGTCGGGTGCCCCGTTCTGGATGCCATCCTGCGGGTAGGTCACGAAGACCACCCCGCGCCCCGAGCACAGGTTGGGAATGGTGCCGGCCAGCGCGGTGGTGTTGTAGGCCACGCCGCCATTTCCGTTGTAGAGGACGATGGACCATCCCGACAGGTCGGTGCCCGCGGGCCCTTCCACCTCGATGGCCTCGCCGGCGTCGGTGCCGAAGTTGTCGTAGTGCAGCTCCGAGAAGCGCACCTCGGGAAGCGGCGGCGGCGGTGGAACGGCGGTGACGGTGATGGTGACGGTGTCGGCCACGCCGTTAGGCGCCGCGGCGATCACGCGCGCCGAGCCCTCGGCCACGGCGGTGACGAGTCCCGACGCGTTGACCGTCGCCACGGCCGGGGTGTCGGAGCTCCACGTGAACGGGGTGCCCGGGATGGGCGCGCCCGTGGAGTCGCTGGCCGCTGCGGTGAGTGCCTGCGTGGCCCCCACGGTCAGTGACGCCCCGTCGGGCGTGATCGTGACCGTCGCCACCACCGGCGGGGGCGGCGTGGTGCCCCCGTCATTGCAGCTGCCGAAGGTGGCGGCGATGGGGCCGGACCAGGTGCCGTCAGCCGCACGCTGCAGCGACTGTCCGACCGGCTCGCTCCCGTTCTCGCTGACACCGATGTCGGTGGAGAGGACGCCGTTGGCGGCGCCGCCGACCCCGGTGAAGGTCCCCTCGTACGACAGGAACTCCACCAGCGTGCCGTTGTTGTCCACCAGCGCCACGCCATCGGGACTGCCGTTCTGGATGCCGTTGACCGGGTAGTTCACCACCACCACGCCGCGTCCCGAGCACACGTCGGTCACGACGCCGCTCAACGCGGCGGTGTTGTACACGGCGCCACCGCTCCCGTTGTACAGCACCAGGCTCCACCCCGTCAGGTCGGTGCCGGCCGGCGCCGAGACCTCGATGGCCTCACCTGCGTCGGTGCCGGTGTTGTCGTAGTGGAGCTCGGCGATGCGAACGGGGGGAACCGAGAGGGCGCGCTCGAGCAGCGGAGCATCCGGCCGGACGGGAGCGACGGGTATCTCCGTCGCGCACGCGGCGAGGGCGGCGGTGAGGGCGACGATCGCAGCAGGGAAGAATCGGTCGCGCATCGAGTAGGCGGTCGAGAGGGGAATCGGCGCTCGCCGCGGACTGAGCGGCGCGCGGAGAGCATACAGCGCCAGCGACGCGCGGAAAAGCAACAACGGGGAAACGGCCACGCCGCCCGGTCGCGACCGACACCTTCTGCCGGGGAGCGGTCGTCGGCGCGGGGGAAAGTGCGGCACGAGCGCCACACGACGGCCCGCCGGTGCCGGGCACAGGGGTAGCGGACGGGGGCGGGGGGAATGAAGGCCGGGAGGTGGCGGCGACCGTGTCCGAAAACGGCGAGTGGACCGCGGGCGCCGGCGTTACACTATCGCCATGCCACTCGATCGTGCCTCCTGCTACCGGGCGCTCACCGCGCGCGATTCCCGCTTCGACGGCGTCTTCTTCGTCGGGGTGACGTCGACGCGCATCTACTGCCGCCCCGTGTGCCGGGCGCGCACGCCGCGCGCCGCCAACTGTCGCTTCTATTCCAACGCCGCGGCCGCCGAGCGTGCCGGCTTTCGCCCGTGCCTGCGCTGCCGCCCCGAGCTGGCGCCGGGGAACGCGCCGGTCGACGCCACCGCGCAGCTGGCCGAGCGCGCCGCACGGGCGATCGCCGCGGGCGCGCTGAACAGCGCGTCGCTGGATGACCTCGCCCAGTCGTTAGGTGTGACCGGTCGCCACCTGCGGCGCGCCGTGACGGGCGAGCTGGGGGTGTCGCCTATTGCCCTGGCGACCACGCACCGGCTCCTCCTGGCCAAGCGGCTCCTGCACGAGACCGTGCTGCCGGTGGCGCAGGTGGCATACGCCGCGGGTTTCGAGTCGGTGCGGCGCTTCAACGCGGCCTTCAAGTCGCGCTACCGCCTGACCCCGGCCGCGCTGCGCCGCGAGGCAGAGGCACCAGCCGCCGGTCCCATCGCGGTCGTTAGGCGTCGAGTGTCGGCGCTGCGCCCGGCTGGTGCCCAGACGCCGGGAGAAGACGCGGCCATGGCCGGCGAGGTGCAGCCGGCGACCGACGTCGTCGAGCTGATGCTCGAGTATCGCCCGCCGCTGCACGCGACCTCACTGCTGCACTGGCTCGAAGCGCGTGCGGCTGTCGGGGCGGAAGTGGTGGAGGGACGGAACTACGCCGCCACCGTGCGCGTCCCGCGCCGGGCGCCGGTGGAAGGGGCCCCGGCCGATCGGTCGGCAGGTGCAATCGGCGCGCGTGCGACGGCCGCCGCGGACGCGGTGGGGCACGTCGAGGTCCTCTTCCCGCCGGATGGCGAGACCCCGTCGTCGCGGCGCGACGGGGAGGAGGGGAGGGACGGCCGGGGGCGCCATGCGGTGCGCGTGCGGCTGTCGGCCTCGCTCGTCCCGGTGCTGATGCCGCTCCTGCAGCGACTCCGGGACCTGCTCGACCTGGACGCCAATCCCGACGCCATTGCCCAGCATCTGGTGCGCGCGGGAGTCGTCGACTCGGCGGCGGCGCTGGCGGGCGTTCGCATCCCCGGCACGCTGGACGGCTTTGCGCTGGCGGTGCGCGCCATCCTGGGGCAGCAGGTGAGCGTGAAGGGAGCCACGACGGTGATGGGCCGGGTGGTCGAGCGATTCGGCGAGGCGTACCTCGGCCGGCATCCTCGGCTGAACCGCCTGATGCCCACCGCCGAGCGCCTCGCCTCGCTGCGCACGCGCGACCTGGCGACCCTGGGGATGCCGGGGGCGCGCGCCGACGCCGTCATCGCACTGGCGCGCGCCGTTGCGGCTGGCGACGTCGTGCTCGTCCCCGACGCCGATGCCGAGCGTACCATCCGGGCGCTCACCGCCCTGCCCGGCATCGGGGACTGGACGGCGCACTACATCGCCATGCGTGCCCTGCGCTGGCCCGATGCCTTTCCCGCCAATGATCTCGTGCTGCGCCGTGCGGCGGGGAACGTGACCGCGGCGCAGCTCATCCGCCTGGCCGAGCCGTGGCGGCCCTGGCGCGCCTACGCCGCCATGCACCTGTGGCGCACGGCGACGCCCACCCCTGCCACCAGGAACTGATCCATGCCGAACGAACGCACCGATTCCACCGTGCACTACGCCACCATGCCGTCGCCGCTGGGCGATTTGCTCCTGACGGGAGACGGCCGGCATCTCACCGGGCTGTTCATGACGCCGCACACCCACGGGCCGGCGCGCGGCGCAACGTGGGTGCGCAACGACGCCGCCTTTGCCGACGCGATTCGCCAGCTGCAGGAGTACTTCGACGGTACGCGCGTGACCTTCGAGATCCCGCTGGCCCCCGACGGGACCGACTTCCAGCGCCGGGTCTGGATGGCGCTGCGCGACATCCCGTATGCGCAGACCGTGTCGTACGGCGACATCGCGCGCGAGGTGGGGAACCCCAGGGGGGTGCGGGCGGTGGGGCTGGCCAACGGGCGCAACCCCATCTCCATCATCGTGCCGTGCCACCGCGTGATCGGGAGCAACGGGTCGCTCACCGGCTACGGCGGCGGGTTGGAGCGCAAGCAGTGGCTGCTGGCGCACGAGGCGCGATTCGCCGGGCTGGCGGGGACACCGCTGGCGAAGGGCGCCTGACCGGGCGGGAACGCCGGGACCTCGATGGTGTCCAGGCGACTCGCCTCGGGTTGTGCCATCGCCTAACGCCGCACCGCCTGCACCACCGCGGCGATCTCGTCGCCGTCGGTGACGTCCCACGCGTAGTCGTCGGGGACGAAGGGCCGGCTGATCCGCACCCGCGGCGTCCGATAGGTCATCCGCCCTTCCACCCGTCGGGACCCGCGC
>CAZVDJ010000071.1:0-11956 GCA_964626245.1 uncultured Gemmatimonadaceae bacterium | reverse complement strand
GGGAGGTGTGGAAGGATGCCAAGACGCGCCGCTTCCTGCCGTGGGTGCAGTACCTGCCGCGGACCCGCCGCCGCATGACGCGCCCCGCCACCGACTACTCGTACGGCTGGATTGCCCAGGGCATGGCCGACATCATTGCGGCTGGCGGATTCGGCGCCATCGGCGCGCACGGCCAGCACAACGGACTCGGCTCCCATTGGGAAACCTGGATGTCCGCGGCGGCCACCGGCCCCATGGGGGCGCTCGAGGTGGCGTCGCTGCACGGCGCGCGCTTCATCGGGCGGGAAAAGGACCTCGGTTCACTCGAGGTGGGAAAGCTCGCCGACTTCCTGGTCCTCAACCGCAACCCGCTGCAGGACATCCGCGCCACCATCGACATGCAGTACGTGGTGAAGGGGGGCGTGGTGTACGACGATGACACCCTCGATGAGGTGTGGCCGCGCCAGCGTCCGTACGGGACGCCGTACTGGTTGCAGCCGGACGTGCTCAAGGGGGGGACGGTGCCGGTGGAGCGGCGGTAGGAGGCCGTCGGAGGCGCAGGCGTCGCGCGCGCTGCCTAACGCAGCATGCGCGACGGCTCGGTCGACTCCACCAGCACCACACCGTCGAACTCGAGCGGCATCACGGCGCGCAGGTCGAACGTGTAGTCGTAGGCGGCGTACCCCACGTGACGAATCAAAAGGGGTTGCCACAGCCACCGTCCGCTCGGGTCGTCCTCCGGCACGCGAAGGTCGGTCAGCACGCCCAGGCTCCCCCGTGGCCGCGGAATGGCCGCCAGCAGCGCCTCCACGCTTCCTGCCGGCGCAGGAAAGGCGCGCGCCGCGATGATCGCGTGGTCGGAGAAGGAGCGGGTCGCGCTGTAGCTTCCGCGCGCCGTCACCAGCGAGAAGGCTCGATAGGCGTGCCCATAGCTGTGCTTGAGGTGCGCTCCCATCTGCGCCCCCGCATTGAACGACCGGGCGCGGTCCCCGCCATGGCTCACGTGCACGTCGTGCGCCCATACCACCGCGCGCTCGCCCGGGTACAGCGTGCGCAGCGCCCAGTCCAGGTCGGCCGCCATCAACGAATCGCGATCCGGCGAACTGAGCGTGCGCCCCATGTACGCCGCCTGCCGCAGCAGGTTGGCGTTCTGCACGCCCCAGGCGATGGCCTGCGAGTCGCGCACGGTGCGGGCACGTGCCAGCCATGCCGCGCGCCGCGACGCCACCTCACGCCAGAGCGTGTCGGTTTGCAACTGGCGGACACTCCTCACCGAATCCGGCAGTTGCGGCAGCGCGAACGACGCCTGCGCCCGATAGTCCGCCGAGAGAGCGCGCACCCGATCGGCGAAGTCCGGATCAACGCGCCGGGCCAGGGCCAGGAGCGAATCGGCGGGCAGCTGGTGGTCCTGCATGTCGTACCCCACGATGCGCAGCGGTCGAGCCGGTCGCGCGTCGTTGTATCGCCGCATCCATTCCACCAGCGCCTGCACCTCCTCGGTATTCCACACGCGGAAGAGGACGCGCATCGCCGCACGTGACGTCTCGGGACTTCCCTGCACGTAGGCGTTGAGCCGCTCCACGGCAAGCTGGTTGGCTTCGATGGCAAAGACGGTGAACCCGTGCCGCCGCACCAGGTACTCCAGCAGGCGATGCTTCAACTGGAAGAACTCGCGCGTGCCGTGGGTCGACTCTCCGAGTCCTACCACCCGTGCGTCGCCGACAATGGCCGCGAACCGCGAGAGGTCGCCGTCGTCAGCCACCGAGGCGTCGTGCGGCGGCGTGACGCGCATCAAGGGAGCGCTTCGGGACGCCAGCCACCGTCGCTGCGCCGCACTGGGCGGCGTTCGCTCGGTCGGGATGGACGTGACCGTTCGTCCGTCCACCTGCATCGAGAGCGGGCCAAACCACGCCGTCCCGGACCCCGCGACACCGAGTGTCACGTAGATCGTATGAATGCCGGAATCGCCGGGCACGTCGATCGACAGGCGGAAGGGTGCCCACGATCCGGGCGCCGTCGGCGCAACGAGCGACGCCGAGTCTGCAGCCGGTACCACCCGGTCGCCCCATGCCTGCAGCTGCACCATCGCACGACCGGCCAGCGGGCGGGCCGCAACGATCCCCTGCAGCGTGATACGCTTCCCTCGGGCGAATTCTCCCGGCAGGTGCAGGGCGAGCGCCCGCGGAGACAGTGCGGACCCCGAATCGTTCGCCGAGACGCGCAGCGTGGGGCGGCCAGCGGCGCGAGTGAGCGTATCGATCGAGAACGTCGCCGCGGGGCCGGGGGCGAACGACGAGAAGCCGAGTGACCACCCCCACGGCCTGTCGGGATACGAGACCGACGGGATGACAAAGTCCAGGTTGAGCGGTCGTTGAGCCCTCGCCTCGGATTGGGACGCCAGCAGCAACGCCCCCAGGAGCGCCACCCGAGGCACCGCACCTCGCGATGCGCGCTGCCAACTACACCGGTGGGGGTGTGGAAGGTGGAGGTCGTCCATGGCGAATGTCGTTGGCGTCACAAGGAATGACCCCGCGCGGTGCGGTGGTGCGGGGAGCGCGTTCGTGCGAAGGTGTCGGGGCGTGCGCGCTTGCGATAGGGAGACAGGGACGAACCGTTCGGAATACGACAGAGCCCCGGCCGCTGGCCGGGGCTCCGTAACTGCGAGTGCTGCTGTCGACCGTCCGGCTCGACCTACCGATTCGCTGTATTGTCCAGGAATGGTCGGTTGGTCGCCGTGGTCGACGTGACCGTGATGTCACCACGCGCACCGATGGTGTACACGCGCCCGGCGCTGAACGACACCGCCGTCCGCACGATCGCGTTGGTGCTCGCCCCCGCGTATCGCGTGCTCAGGTCGTACGAGCCGGCAGGGAGCGATATAAAGGCGCCTCCCGACTTGTACGCCACCTGTCCGCCAACGGCCACTTCCGTCGTGGTCGCCGTGTTCCTTGCGTAGAGCGTCATCGGATTGGCGTTCGAGATCGCGTGCACGAACCGCACGTGCGCCACGCTCCAGTCAATGTTCGCCGGGTACGCATCCTCCACGATGAAACCCTCGGCCGACTTGCTGGTGGTGTTGTAGAAACCACTCACGAACACCGAGTACGACTTGGCGTCGGCCAGCGTGCCGTTCACCGTTGCAATGGTCAGGTCCTTGTCCACGGTGGCGGCGATTTTTCCGGTAAACGCGTACTGCCCCGGCGCGATGGCGCTATACAGGCCGCCCGCGCCCACGCCGCCGTACGTGGTCCCCGTCGTCGCCTCGGCACCTGTCGCCGAGCTGATCGCCGTCATCTTGGTGGTGTTGGCGTAGAAGTTCACCCCCGGGGCATTCACCCCGAAGTTGAAGAACTTCACGCGGGCCGTCGCCATCGGCCCGGTGATGTCCTGCACGGCATTCTCCTCGCACGACGCCACCAGCGCAACGGCCAGCAGCATCGCGACGGTGCGGAATCTGGTCATGGGTCGCGTCATCGTTCGGTGATCCAGAGCGGTTTGGTGTGGTAGTCCAGCGCGAGCCCGCCAATGGCGTCGAGTCCCGCACGGTTCCAGACGTACTCGGAGTTGTACCTCGGCCGGATGCGATAGACGACCTTCCCGCTATTGTCCGGGTACAGGTTCGTCGGCGCGGCGAAGCCGGGGTACACCGGCTGCCCGGTCGCCGGGTCGACGTCGGTGTAGTGAAAGCGCCGCATGTCCATCCAGAGCTCGTTGTGTCCCCACCCCCACTGCGCGATGTACTTCTGCGTCATGATGTGGGTGAACGTCAGGCCGTTCGGAGACGTCGGGACAATCTGCGGCGCGGCGAGGAAGGCATTGCGCTCCGCCGTGGTGATGGCCGCGACCTGCTGCCCATCGTCGGTGTTGCGGGCGTTCACCCAATCGATGTGCGACGACACGCCGTTGCGGTACGCCGCCAGCGCCGTCGAGCGGTCGCCCATGCGGAGCGCCGCCTCTGCCTTGATGAACTGCAGTTGCGAGTAGGTCATCACCGGCAGGCGTGACTTGTCGGCGAAGATGTAGCGCGACGGGAGTTGCAACCCACCGGTGGTCGGGTAGCCATGGAAGTTGTTCGGCTGCTGGGTGGCCGGAAACTGCGTCGTCCCCGCGACGTTGATGTCCAGCCCCCGGTACTGCCCGTCGGGCGACGGCGCCAGCATGCGCGACATGCGCGGATCCACCACGCCACCGGTGTAGGTGCCATCCATCAGGTTCACCACGAACCGCGTCTGCCGGTAGTTGGTGATGTTGTTGCGCGTGCGCCCCCAGAAGTTGCGGTCGTCGTTCACGGTAGCGGGATACGCCAGCAGGGGGTCGTCGGCGTTGCTGGCCAGCGAGCGGTCCACGTTGGCGATCACCTCGGCGGGCTTGTAGCTGGCCTTGTTGGAGTAGTGGTTCAGCGCCAGCGCCTTCATCCCGTACGCCAGCTTGAGCCACTTGGTGCGGTCACCACCGTAGATGCGGTCGGTGCGTCCCAGGTACACCGCGTCCACGGCGCCGTCGGTGCGCTGCAGGTACTCGATGGCCTTGTCGAGCAGGCGCAGCACCTCGGTGTAGGCGTACTCCTGCGTGTCGTACGAGAAGGCGAACTTCGACTGGTCGATCGCCTCCTTCACGATGATCTCGCCGTGAAGGTCGGTCGTCACCTGCCATCCCCACGCCTTGAGCAGGTATCCCACGCCCGCCAGGTCCCAGCGCTCCTCCGCTTCGGCCTTGCCCAGCATGTCGATCAGGTTCTGCCCCAGCGTCCAGTACACGTCACGCCACTGCTGCGCCCCGTTGTCGTTGGACGGATCGTAGCCCATGCGGTCCCACGATCCCAGCCCGGTGCCGGGCAGCGTCCACTGCTGCGTGTATCGGCCCACGAACCGGCCATCCAGCTGCGGCGACGTCACCATCCAGTGCAGCATCGGCGCCAGGTACAGGTTGGCCGACACCGTCTGCGGCGCGTTGGGGTTCTCGTTGACAGCGAGGAAGCTCTCACAGCCCGCCGTGGCCGTCAGCAGCACGGCGAGCGCTCCGGTGCGAATGTAGGTACGCATTAGAACGCCACCTTGAGGCCGAAGGTGTAGCCGCGCGGCATGGGGAAGTTGCCGAAGTCGATCCCCGCCGCTCCCGAGCCGCCCACCGCCGCGGTGTTGCCATTCACGATGGGGTCGAGCCCCGAGTAGTTCGTCCACAGGAACAGGTCCGTCCCGGTGATGAACAGGCTCGCGTCGCGCGTGTACAGGAAGCCGCGCGGGAGCAGGTACTTGAGCGTCACGTCGCGCAGCCGCAGCCAGTTGATGTCCTTCTCGATGAACAGTTCCTCGGAGATGCCGGTGTAGTAGAGGGGCTGCACCGAGGGGATGACCACGATGTTGTTGGGCGTTGGCGTGGCGCTGTTCTCCTTGCCATCGCGCAACACGCCGGCAATGACGCGCGGCTTGTCGCGGTCGAGCGTGCGCTTGGCCAATCCGCGGGCGGTGAGGAAGTGCTGCGTGCCGTTGAGCACGTCGCCCCCGCGCCGCACGTCCATCAGGAAGTTCAGCGTCCAGCGCTGGCGCCGGAACGTGTTCGAGATTCCCACCGTGAAGTCCGGCTGCCGGTCATAGCCGCCGTCGATGAAGACGTTGGACCGGATGGGGAGTCCGCTCGTGGGATCGATGAGCAGCTCCTTCTTGTTGTTGCGCAGGTAGAAGAAGCCCGTGAGCGAGCGAGTCGACAGGCCGGGTTGCGTCCCGTTGCGCACGTTGCCGTACAGCCAGGTGTCCGCGACGTACGACTCGGGGAGGTCGTTGGGGAGCGCCAGCACCCGCCCGCGTGCGCGCTCGAAGTTGGCCTGCACATCCCACGCAATCTGCCGGTTCTCGATGGGGGTCCCGCGCATGGTCACTTCCCATCCCTCGTTGCGCGTGACCGCTCCGTTCAGGTTGAACAGGATGAACCCCGTGGCGTACGACCCGCGGATGTCGTTGACGATCTGGTCCTTGGTCTGCTTGCGGTACCACGTGATGTCGAGCCCAAGGCGGTCGTCCAGGAAGCCGAGCTCCGTGCCGAACTCGTACGACCGCGCGAACTCGGGCTTGAGCGCCAGGTTGGGCCCCGTGAAGCCGTAGCCGTAGCCACCGTACGAGGTCGGCTTGAACTCCAGCGACGGGCGATAGGCGTAGGGGCGGGCGTCCTTGCCAACCTCGGCGTAGCCGGCGCGAAGGCGCCCAGTCAGGTAGCGCTGCAGCGACGGGAAGGCGTCGGTGAAGACGAACGACGTGTTGATCGACGGGTAGGCGAACGAGTTGCGCTCCACCGGGATCGTCGACGTCCAGTCGTTGCGCAGCGTGCCGGTGATGTACAGGTAGTCGTGGTAGCTGAGCGTGGCACTCCCGAACAGCGACATCAGGCGCCGTTGCGCGAGCGTCGTGCGGTTGGTGCGCGAATTGGTGTTGTTGACCGAGACGAAGTTGGGGTCCAGGAAGTCCATCCCCTGCAGCGCCGACGTCGTCGACTTGAAGTCGGAGATCTGGTTCCCCACCAACCCGTTGAGCTGGAACCCCCGGCCCAGGTCGTAGGGCTCGAAGTTCACCAGCGTCTGCGCCGTGAGGTTACGCACCACGTCGTTGGCCAGGTCCAGGATGCCGTTGTTCGTGTTGCCGTAGGCGCTTTCCGGGTGGCGCAGGATCAGGTTCTCGTTCGTGTAGCCGTCCATGCCGAAGTTGGACTTCACGTTCACCCACGAGAACGGCGTCAGGATCAGTCCGAAGTTCGCGATCAATCGCGAGTTCTTGGAGTTGATCTTGTTCTTCTCGACATTGAAGTACGGGTTGTCCACCTCCGAGGCCGCGGCCAGCGTCGTCAGGCGGCGCCGGTTGCCGGCCGGCGTCAGCCAGTCCTTCGCCTGGTCGGTGGCCGGCCACAGGAGCAGGCCGAGCAGGGGACCATTCGTCCCCTTGAACGACTGGTTGTTGTTCGCCATCGCGTACTGCATGGAGAGGTCGGCGCGAATCCACGAGTTCACCTGCGACGCCGAGGAGCCGGTCAGGTTGAGGCGCGTGTAGTCGGCGTTGGGCACCACCCCTTCCTGCTTGTCACCCGAGAGGGCCACACGGTACGTGATGCGATTGTCCTGCGCGGCACCCGCAAAGGCCAGGTTGTGTCGCTGCGTGATGGCCGTCCGGAAGAAGCCATCGATGTTGTCGTAGAGCGTCACCCCGGCGGGAAGCGGCGCCCCGAAGTAGAAGAAGTCGCCGCCGGCCACGGTGGGGCCGTACACGCGCTGCACTTCGGGCGCCTCGCGCGTGCGGTCCATGCGGAAGCTCGTGCTGTACTCGAAGCCGCCGGCGCCCGACCGTCCGCGCTTGGTGGTGATGACGATCGCGCCATTGGCGGCGTCGATGCCGTACAGCGCGCTCGCTTCCGGGCCCTTGAGCACCGTGAGCGATTCGATGTCGTCCGGGCTGATGTCGGCGGCGCGATTGGTGAAGTCCACGCCGCGATTGCTGAACGCGGTCAGCGAGCCGGGGGCGTCGGACGCCAGCACGCCGGTGTTCAGCGTCTTGTTGTCCAGCGGCAGCCCGTCCACGATCATGAGCGGCTGGTTGCTGGACGAAATGGACGACACGCCGCGGATGGTGATGGACGAGGAGGCGCCCGGTACGCCTGACGAGGAGGTCACCTCCACGCCGGCCACGCGCCCCTGCAGCGCGTTCACGAAGTTCTGCCGCTGCGTCTCCGAGATCGCACCGCCGTCGACCGTCTGCTGCGCGGTACCGAGGGTGCGGACCTGCGCCGTCTGGCCGAGTGCCGTCACGACCATGGCGTCCAGCTGCGTGGCCACGCGTCGAAGTGTCACGTTGATCACGTCGCTGGTCCCGATCGTCCGCTCCTCGGGGGCGTTGCCGATGAGACGGAAGACCAGCACCTGTCCGGTCGACGCGCGCAGCGAATACGTGCCGTCGACGCGAGTCATCGTTCCCTGCGTCGTTCCTTTCACGACGACGGAGACCGAGCCCATGGGCTCGCCCTGCTCGCTCGTCACCCTTCCGGTGATCGTCCTGGGTTGTGTGGGGGATTGTCCGACAGCCGGGATGGCGAATAACCAAACGGCCATCAGCACACCGAAGGATCGGTGTCTCATGGGGGGGGGGGGGGTGGGGGGGTGGTGGCACTGGGGAAGCCGTCGACGCGCCGAGGGAGCGCCGACGCGGGACATATGCACGCCTCAGGTTCGGCGCGTCAATAATGGAAGCGCGTAGAACGCGCGTTCACTCTCGCGCGGGCGCCAGGCCAGGGAATCGGTCAGGATGTCCGGCTGGTCCTCGGAGCGTGCCCCCCGACGAACGGCGGCGGGGGCGGAACGGAGTTCGAGCCCGACAGCGACGACGGAGGGGTGGAGGGTCACGGCCAGCTCGCGAAGCGCCACCTGGTGCATCAGCTTCGGCGCCGGGGTCACGAGCAGCTCCCCGTCGATGATCTCGTGGCGGTTGCCGATGTCGGGGAGCAGCTCCAGCTCCGCGACGCTCCAGTCGCGCCGAGTGCTGTCGGGCTCGAGTCGAGCGGGGAGAGGGCTGGCCATGGCGCACGCTCGGCGCGGTTAGGGGAGCAAGGGGGCGACCAGCCGGTGGCGGCAGCGTGCGTTTTTGTATACAATTTGCCAGCCTCGCCTCCACCCGCACCCGATTCCACCGTGACTCGTCTCCACTCCCCGCGCCGCGGGCTGGCGCTCGTCCTCCTCACGTCGTTCGTCGCGGCCTGCACGTCCGGCGGCAGCGCTGGCGACGGCAACGCCTACGACGTCGTCATCGAGAATGGCCGTGTCATCGACGGCACCGGCGCCGCCTGGTACTACGGCGACGTCGCGCTCAAGGGCGACCGGATCGCCGCCATCGGCCCGCGCGGTGCCTTCCGCGAGCGCCAGGCGACCCAGCGCATCGATGCCGCCGGCCACGTCGTCGCCCCGGGCTTCATCGACATCCAGGCGCACTCCATCGGCCACTACATGCGCGGCGACGGCAAGGCGATCTCCATGGTCACCCAGGGGATCACCACCGCCATCCACGGCGAGGGCGCCTCGTTAGGTCCCGTCAACGACAAGATCCTCGCCGCCGAGACCGACACCACCATCCGCCAGGTCCTGGCGCAGTTCACCGGGGCGCGCGGCTTTTCCAAGTGGCTGGAGTACATGGTGGGACGCGGCGCCTCGCAGAACATCGGCTCGTTCCTGGGCGACGGCACGGTGCGCGTCTATGCCAAGGGCGAGGAGCAGGGAGCGCTGAGCCCGGCCGAGCGCGACACGATGAAGGCGATGGTCGCGCGCGCCATGGAGGACGGCGCCTTCGGCATCGCCAGCGCGCTCATCTATCCGCCCAACACCTACGCCAGCACCGACGAACTCGTCGAGGGGGCCAAGGCGATGGCCCCGTACGGCGGGGTCTACATCACGCACATGCGCAGTGAGGGCGACAAGTTCCTCGAGGCGATGGACGAGGCGCTGTACATCGGGCGGGAGGGGGGCGTCCCGGTCGAGATCTACCACCTCAAGGCAAGCGGTCCGCGCAACTGGCCCAAGATGCCGCTCGCCATTGCCAAGATCGACTCGGCGCGAGCCGCCGGGCAGGATGTGCAGGCCGACATGTACCTGTATCCCGCCGGCGGCAACTCCTTCGCCAGCTGCATCCCGCCCAAGTACGCGGCAGGCGGCAAGCTGCTCGACAACCTGAAGGACGCATCGCTCCGGGCCACGATGGTGGCCGAGATGCACGCTACCGACGCCGGCTACGAGAACCTGTGCGAGATCGCCACGCCGGCCAACGTGATGGTGGTGGGCTTCAAGAAGCCGGAGTACCAGCAGTTCGAGGGGAAGCGCCTGTCCGAGATTGCCAAGGCGTTAGGCAAGGACTGGGCGGAGGTCATCATCGACCTCAACGTGGCGGAGGAGCTGCAGCTGGGAGAGATCCTCTTCCTCATGAGCGAGGACAACATGAAGCTCCAGCTCCGGCAGCCGTGGATGAAGTTCGGGACCGACGCCGGGTCGCAGGACCCGGACTCCGCGCAGGGGATGACCCACCCCCGCGCCTACGGCAACTTCCCGCGCCTCCTGGCCAAGTACGTGCGAGACGAGAAGGTGATCCCGCTGGAGGATGCGGTGCGCAAGGCATCATCGGCGGTGGCATCGCGTCTCCAGATTGCCGATCGCGGGGTGCTCAAGGCGGGGCTCAAGGCCGACGTCATCGTCTTCGATCCCGCCACCATCCAGGACAACGCCACCTTCGAGGCGCCGCACAAGCTGTCCACCGGCGTGCGCGACGTCTTCGTGAACGGGGTGGCGGTGCTGCGTGACGGGAAGCACACGGGGGCCAAGCCCGGCGTGGTGGTCCGTGGGGCGGGGTATCGACCGTAGAGCGTGCGGAGGCGCGCGCTCGGCGCAACAAGCGGGACGCGGAGGTGCACGGAGGACACGCGGAGGACACGGAGGACTTCTCTTCAATAGGGGTCTTCTCCGTGAAACTCCGCGTATCCTCCGCGACCCTCCGCGTCCCGCTCTTGATCACCCAACCACCCACACACGCCCCCCTGCGAATCCAGCCGACGTCAGTCCGACCGCAACGTCGCCGCCGGATCCAGCCGAGTCGCACGCCACCCGGGCACCAGCGACGCCAGCGCGGCCACCGCCAGGAGCCCGAGCGCGATTCCGCCCAACACCACCGGATCGCGTGTGGACTGCCGGAACATCAGCCCGCTGAGCGGCCCGGACGCGGCGATCGCCAGCACCAGCCCGGCCAGCACACCGAAGAAGGCGAGACGCGTCCCCTGCGTGACGATCAGGCGCAGCAGCCGCGACCGCGACGCGCCAAGGGCCAGGCGCACGCCCAGTTCGTGTTCGCGCTGCGCCGTCTCGTAGGCCACCAGGCTGTGCAGCCCCAGCGCCGCGACGATGAGCGCCAGTACCCCAAAGGCGGCGAACATCGTGGCGCCGAAGCGCCAGCCGCGCAGCTGCGGCGCCAGCAACTGTGACATCGGCACCACGTTCACGAACGCTGCGCCCGGGAGCTCGCGCTGCATCTCCCGCCGGAGGGCGAGGGTGGGGAGCGGCGTCCCGTCGGCCACCCGGATGAAGAACTGCGGCGACAGCGCCTCGGGGAACTGCGAGACCGGGATATAGTAGGTGAACTCGCGCGTCGGCTCGAACGAGCGCATCGCGCTCTCCTCGGCAACCCCGACCACGACGCGGCACGCCGACGCCGGGTCATCCAGGCGGAAGCACTCGCCGATGGCGCTACGGCCGGGCCACAACACCCGGGCCATCCCCTCGCTCACCACCGCCACGGGCATGGAGCCGGCGCGATCCTCGGCGCCTAACGACCGTCCCGCCACGATGCGGGTCCCGGTCGCCGCGAAGTACTCCGCCGACCCCGCCTGCATCGTGAAGCGCCCCAGGCGCCGCACCGAGTCCACGCCGGGGACTATCAGGTCACGCCCCTCGTTGGACCAGAAGGGCACCGATGCGGCCGTCGCCACGTGCGTCACGCCGGGGACCCGGCGCGCCGCCGCCTCCAGTCGCTCGATCATCGCCGGCGCCGACGCCGCCTCCAGCGGCGTGCCGCGCAGGTTCACCTCGGCGAAGGCCACCGGCTCCACGTCGAACCCCAGGCGATGCCGCTCGGCACGCTGGAGCGACCGCACGAAGAGCGCCGCCCCCACCAGGAGCAGCAGCGACAGCGCCGACTGCACCACCACCAGCCCGCGTTGCAGCCGCGAGCGCCGCACCGACGCCGTCCGCCCCCCAGCCTTGAGCGCGTGCGCCAGGTCCACGCGAGTCGCCATCACCGCCGGCGCCGCCGCCGCCACCAGTGCGGCCACGATCGCCAGCATCAGCGTGAACTCGATCGTACGGCCGTCGGTGAAGACGGTCACGTCGCTGGCACCCGGGATCAGGAGGGTGCGCAGCGACCCGGCGGCGTAGCGCGCCAGCAGCATCCCGCCCACCCCGCCCGCAAGGCCG
>CAZVDJ010000070.1:0-12181 GCA_964626245.1 uncultured Gemmatimonadaceae bacterium | reverse complement strand
CGGCCAGCGCGGCCAGCCCCGCGGGGATGACGTACTTGAGTCGCGCGCGCACCGTGCCGGGGACATCGGTGAGCTGCGAGCCGGCGCTGGCGATGGTGGTGTCGGAGACGGGCGAGATGGAATCGCCAAAGGTGGCGCCGGCCAGGATGGCCCCCATCAGGACGACGGGCGGAGCAGCCACGCCCCCTCCTGCCGGATACAGGAGCGGGCCGGCGAGCATGATGGTACCGAAGCTCGTCCCGGTGGCGGTGCTGACCAGGGCGCAGGCGACGAAGGCGGCGCCGACGTATCCGGCGCCCGTCAGATGCAAGGCACGTGCGCCCCACACCAGCGCCTGCACGAACCCTGACTCGGTGAGCAGCACGCCCAGGACCCCGCTCAGCAGCCAGGCCATGACCATCAGCATCACCACCGGCTGCCCCATGGCGGACAGCACGGTCTCGCTGTAGCGCGTGCGATCGCGCGCCAGCGCCAACCCCAGCGCCAGCGCCGCCAGCAGCACGGGCCAGAACCCGCGCTCGTCCGGCGCTCCGGAGAGCGCCAACCACCCCACACCCGCCAGGAAGACGATGAATGGGGCCAGCGCCCCGGCCAGCCGGCCGTGGAATTCGAGCGGGGGATGCACGGCCGTTATCATACAGCGCGCCCCAACCCCGGGAAGAAGCCGATGGAGCCCGCGCTCTCCGATTCAGACGACCGCTTCACGCTCTACGACCTGCGCGTGGAGGTGATTGCCACGGACCGGCCGATGGTCTGCCAGCACAGGGCCGGTGACTGGTTCGAGCTGTCGGGCGAGAACCTGCGCTTCCCCGACGGTCAGACCTTCCCGCTGTATTCGCTCGCGGGGTTGCTCCCCATCCTGCCCGCCAAGCAGCGCGAGACGCATCCCGCCGACTGGATGTCGACCGACACGGACATCGCCTGCGTCGACCCAAACTGCGGCGGGCGCTTCCGCATCACGCGCATCGGGCGTCGCACCTTCCGGCATGGCGACGTGACGGTGGTCCCCATGCCCGGCGCCGCGCCCCCGGTCGCCGCGCCCCCGGTCGCCGCGCCCTCCGACGTCTCGACGCCATGAGCACGCACGCGCGGGGACACGACGCCACGCACATCGAGCTGGCTCCCGGCTATCGCATTTCCCGGCTGATCAAGGGGGGCTGGCAGCTGGCGGGCGGACACGGCGCCATTGCACAGGCCCACGCGCTGGCCGACATGGCAGCCTTCGTGGACGCCGGGATCACCACCTTCGACTGCGCCGACATCTACACCGGGGTGGAGTCGCTCATTGGCGACTTCCTGCGCGAACATCGCGCGCGCCAGCGTGCGCACACGCACGCGCCCCACGAGCCGGTGCACGTTCACACCAAGTTCGTCCCCGACCTGGATGCGCTGGCCGGGCTCACCGCGCACGACATCCGCAGCATCATCGACCGGTCGCGCGAGCGGCTGGGGGTGCGTGCGCTCGACCTGGTGCAGTTCCACTGGTGGGACTTCTCGGTCCCCGGTTGCCTGGATGCCGTGCACTACCTGGACGCGCTGCGACGCGAAGGGCGCATTCGGCACCTTGGGGTCACCAACTTCGACTCGTCACACCTGGCCGAGTTGCTGGACGCGGGGCTCCCCATCGTGTCGCACCAGTTGCAGTACTCGCTGCTGGACCGGCGCCCCGCCGGGAGCATGGCGGCGCTGTGCCGGTCGCGGGGCGTGGGGCTCCTAGCCTATGGGGCGCTGGCGGGCGGCTTCCTGTCGGAACGCTGGCTGGACGCCCCCGAGCCGTCGGAACCGCTCGAGAACCGGTCGCTCACGAAGTACAAGCTCATCATCGACGAGTTCGGCGGGTGGCCGCTCTTCCAGGAGCTGCTGCGCGCCTGCGCGCGCGTGGGCGCGAGACACGGGGTGCGCATCGGGACCGTTGCCATTCGCTGGGTACTGGACCAGCCGGGGGTGGCCGCGGTGATCGTGGGGGCACGTCACGCACATCACCTCCACGCCACCATTGCCGCGCGGGCATTGCAGCTCACGGATGACGACCGGGCCACGCTGGGCGCCGTGCTGGACCGCGCGGCGGGACCTGGTGGCGACGTCTACCACCTGGAACGCGACCGGTCGGGACCGCACGGGCGCATCATGCGCTACAACCTCAACACCGCGCGCTGAACGACGGGTGGGCGGCGCCCGCCCGGGTGGGCACAAAGGGCGCGCTCGGGTGTTGCAGGCGGCACCCGCACCGTAGAATCCAGACATGTTCCAACGGTTGCTCGCGGCCGTGCTGGCCGCCTCTGCTGCATTGACGGCCGGATGCGTCCAGGATCCCGTCATTCCCAAGGTGGCCGAGGATCCCATTGTCCTCTCCATCAGCCTGAGCACCACCACGTTCCGGCGGGGAAAGGCCGACACGATCCGCGTGACCGCCACCAGCTCGTTCACGGAGGCGGTGACCCTCGTGTACCAGAACGACTGCCAGTTCCTCGTCACCATCCGGTCGGCGGCGGGGACGCCGGTGGTGCCGCCTAACGGCCAGTTCAGCTGCACCCCCATTCCGTCGCAGCTGCGCATTCCCGCCGCGGGCAGCGTGACGCAGGCCTTCGTGTGGGCGGGGGGCGATCGACTGCTGCCCACCGCCTCCACCACGCTTCTCCCTCCCGGCACGTACTACATCTCGGCCGCCATCGACGCCGCGAACTACTCCACCTTCGCGCCGGCACTCAAGGTGGAGCTCGTCGCCCAGTAGCACGCCCGCACGAGATGGTCATCGCCCAGTCCGTGGTGCACGGGTCCCGCCCTCGATCGTCCGCCTCCAGACGTCCGCCCCCGACACTTTCCGCCATGCGTCCACCCCTGCTGCCCCTTTCCCCGGCGCCGTCGGCGCCAGCGTGCCGCGTGCGTGGTGCCTCCCGCACACCGCTGGCTTCGCTCGTCATCCTTGCGTCCATCGCGATGCTTGCGCCGTCAGCAGCACACGGGCAGGCGTCTGCCGGAGGCGCGAGCGACGCGGCGCACCGCGCCAAGGTGCGGCGCGTCCTGGCCACCACGCCGCTGGTCGACGGGCACAACGACCTCCCCGGTTACATCCGTTCGGAGTTTCCGCAGGCGCCCCGCAACGTGGATGCGTACGACCTGCGAAAGCGCACGCCGGGCAACACCGACATTCCGCGCCTGCGCGAGGGGATGGTGGGCGGACAGTTCTGGTCGGTGTACGTGCCGGGTGAGTCGAGGGATTCCGGCTATGCGCGTTTGCAGCTGGAGCAGATCGACATCGCCCGGCGCATCGTCGCGCGGTATCCCGACGTCTTCGCCTTCTCCCTCACGGCCGCCGACGTGCGACGCGCCAAGGCCGCGGGCAAGATCGGGTCGCTCATCGGGATGGAAGGCGGGCACGCCATCGAGAACTCGCTGGGTGCGCTACGCGCCTACTTCGACCTGGGCGCGCGCTACATGACGCTCACGCACAACGTCACGCTCGACTGGGTGGACGCGGCGATGGACGAACCGCGCCACGGCGGCCTGACGCGATTTGGCGAGGAAGTGGTGCGCGAGATGAACTGGCTGGGTATGCTCGTCGACCTGTCGCACGTCTCACCCGGGACGATGAGCGACGTGCTGAACGTGACCGCGTCGCCCGTGATCTTCTCCCATTCCGCCGCGCGCGAACTCACCGATGTGCCGCGCAACGTCCCCGATTCGATCCTGCGCCGCCTGCCGAAGAACGGTGGCGTGGTGATGGTCGCCTTCGTGCCGGGATTCGTCTCGCGCAAGGTGGCCGACTACTCCGCGCTGCGCGCCGCGCAGCTGGTGCAGGCGCGCGCGCGCTTCTCGGGCGACTCGGCGGCGATCAACCGCACCATGGCGGAATGGGACCGCGCCAACCCGCCCGTGCGCGCGGGGATTGCCGACGTGGCCGACCACATCGACCACATCCGCAAGGTGGCAGGGATCGACCACGTGGGGCTTGGCAGCGACTTTGACGGGACCGGAAACAACCTGCCCGACGGACTGCACGACGTCTCCACCTTTCCGGCGCTGCTGCTCGAGCTGTCGAAGCGCGGATGGACCGAGGGCGAACTGCGGAAGCTGGCGGGGGAGAACGTCCTTCGCGTGATGACGACCAACGAGCGCGTGGCCGCCCGACTGCGGCGCGAGCGCCCAGCCTCGCCCAAGACGATCGAGGAACTGGACGGGCCCCGCCGCCCGCGGATGTAAGGGCTGCAAGGGACGATGTCGTGGCGTGTCGGGGGGTGGGTGCGCCGCTCCCGTCCTGGCGTCGGTGCGCACGTCGCCGCCGGCCGGCGGGTGATTGTCGCCGCCGTCGCGTCCGCGGCGTGCGCGCAAGGTGCCGCCGGCAGCCGAGAGTTGGCCCCACCTGTCGCCATCCAGCGTGAGCGCCCTGCCGTGATCGATTCGCTCCTTGCCCCGTTTGCGCGCTCCGGGATGCCGGGAGCGAGTGTGCTGGTGATGCGCGGCGATACCGTGCTCCTGCGCGAGTCGGTGGGGCTGGCCGATGTGGAAGGCGGCATTGCCGCGACCCCCGCCACCAACTTTCGCCTGGCGTCGCTGAGCAAGCAGGTCACCGCCACCGCCGTCCTTCTCCTCGTCCGTGATGGGCGGCTCGCGCTCGACCGCCCGGTGCGGGAACTCCTTCCCGAGCTTCCCGCTCATGCGGCGAGCGTGACCGTGCGACACCTGCTCACGCATACCTCCGGGCTCTGGGACTACGAGGATTTCGTCCCCGACACTGCGACGCGACAGGTGCACGACGCGGATGCACTCACCCTGGTGAGCACGCGCGCCGAGCGGCTGTACTTCGCGCCGGGAAGCGCGTGGCGCTACTCGAACACCGGCTACGCCCTGCTCGCCCTCATCGTCGAGCGACTCTCCGGCCAGCGATTCGCCGACGTGCTGCGCGCGCGCGTCTTCGTTCCGCTGGGGATGACCGGCACCTTCGCGCACGAGGAAGGACGTACCGTGGTTCCGCATCGGGCGTGGGGATACACGGTGCGGCGCGGCGAGGTGGCGCGCACCGACCAGAGCAGCACATCGGCGGTACTGGGCGATGGCGGCATCTACAGCTCCATCGATGACCTGTCGCGATGGCACGCGTCGCTGTCGCGCGCGCCGCTGGTGGGCGATACGTTGTGGGCGCTTTCCGGCACGCCGCATCGGCTGTCCGACGGTCGCGCCACCGAGTACGGCTTCGGCTGGTTCGTCGACCGACACCTGGGACACGCGCGACTGCGGCATCACGGGGAGACGCGCGGTTTCACCAACGCCGTCTCGCGATACCCCGAGAGCGGGCTCACGATCGTGGTGCTCACCAACCGCAGCGATTCCGCACCCTGGGCCATCGCCGATGCCCTCGCGGCGGCCTATCTCCCCGGGGGAAATCCGCCACCTGCAACGCCGCGCTCCCCCTGATTCAGCGGCGGACGGGCGATTGACCGCGGCTGCCTGCCGCAACGTCCGTCGTTGACGCCCCTCGCGCCTGTCCGTCGCTTGCGTCGGTCGCGTGCCCCGCGGGGCAGGAGCGCGCGGGCGGTGCGAGAAGTGCACGTCTGGCGCCCATTGGGGTGGGACGCCAAGACTTGGTAGCGTGACGCCTGGCATGCACCGGTTCGACACGATGGAGCGACATCGCGGGGGATCGAGGGGGCACGCGGTTGTGCGCGGGTGCGACCGGATGTGTACGGATGACCACGACAACGCCGCGATGCGCACGATGCCCATCGGAGCGACCGGCAGGTGCGGAACGCCGCGATGAAGGAGATGAGGGACGCGATGGAGGTGGCGACGGTCATCGCGACGGCGTTGGCGAGAAGGGTGACGATGGTGCACGCTGGACTCGCGCAAACGCACACATCACCTTACGTTTACGCAGGCGGGGTGACCGACCGCCTGTCCGTACGGATGCGGCACCAGGATCTCCGGGGATCCTGGTGCCGCGTCGTTTTCCCCCCATCCGTCGGGCGCAACCGCGTTGCACCCGTGTTTTCCCTAGGGAAATCGACGCCTAACGACGTCTGCTCACGGTCGGCGGCGCGCGCGGTTCCAGCACCGGAGACGGCGGTGCGGACCGCTGGCTCGAACGCCGGCGCCGCATGAGGCGCGCCCTCGAAACGGTCGAGCCTCCAGTGACCCGCGGGCAGTTCGCGGTTGCGGAGACGCCCCGGGCAGGTCGCCGACCGGGCGCTGCGGCCAGGCCATGCGGATCAACGCAGGAGTCCGTCACGCACGGACGGATGAAGCGGCCACGCGAAGAAGCGGCCGCGCGAAGCCACGACTACCCAGGAAGCGAACAGCGGGGCGCGGATCATGGATCCGCACCCCGCTGTTCGCGCGACGTTGCCCGCGGCGCGCTACGTGCGCAACCCGGCGCTGATCACATCAGCGATCGCTGTCGTCCCGGCGCCGACGACGACGGCGCGCCAACGCACCGCCAACGCCGGCCAACCCGCTCCCGAGCAAGACCAGCGTCGCGGGCTCCGGCGTCACGACCGCATTCAGTTCGAAGTTGTCGTAGACGGTGAGGGTCGGGTCGTTGTTGAAGCCGAGCATGACATTGTCGGCGTAGGCCAGGTACTGATACGGCCAGTTGCTCCCCACGCCAACGCCGATACCGTATACCACCGCGTCGCCCGCGGAGTAGCAGTTGGCACCATTGCCCCACGTGGCGGGTGACGCCGTCTTGAGCGGCACACCCGGCGTGACCGACGGCGGATTGGAGCAATCGTCGATGGTGTAGCCGGAGCCGGCCACGAAGCGCCAGAACATCTGGTCGGTGGCGTTCTCCGTGATCCACTGGTTGGTGGGCGCGGGCGACGTGAGCGTGTACCACCGTTCCCATACCAGCTCGCTGAAGATCGGCGCCTCCAGCGGACCGCTGCGCACATAGAGCCGCAGCGCAGGCGTTTGCGCCTGCCAGGGCGCATCGCCCACCGGACCCACCGCCGCGCGATACCAGTCAAAGCCCACCTGCGTGAGGGAGGCGAGCTGCCCCCATCCCTGCGTGGTCGCTGGATCACCCGAGAAGAGGTTGAACCACCCCCAGTCGGCCAGGTCGCCGCTGACCGACAACTCCAGCGATCCGTTGCCGCTGCGCGGGTTGTTGCCCGTGATCTTGGCGGTGCCATGCGAGCCGCGCACGTCGCTCACCCACGGCCCGCCGGGATACACCACGCGCTGCGCCATCGCCGGCGCCGAGGCGGACGCCGTGGCGAGGAGCGCCAGCGCCGCCCGTGTCGCCTTCGACCTGATTCGCTGCATCGCGCCGCCGCGGGCGCTTCTCGTCTGCATCATGACCCGAACCTCGATGACCGCGCCGCTCCATTCCCCACCCTGCGCGGGATACCACCCCTGTCGACGCGCCGATCCCCGTCGCGTCACGTCCACACGGTGACATTTCTCACCAACTGCAGGGGCAAGCCGCATGCCCTCGCGCGCGCGAGGCCGCGAGAGACGTCCCCAAGCGGCGCTTCAGGCTCGCCCTATCCTCCACCGACCGGTCCTCTCCTATACAAGCGTTGACCAGATAAGGGTTTACGAGCGCGCACATGGTTGAGGCGCCCACGCGACAGCCGGGCGCGAACAACGCAGACGGTTGGGGTGGCCGCACGCCGAAGCGCGGCTGGCGATCCACATTCCGGACGCCGTTCCAGAAGTGCTTCCAGGTCGGCGAGGGTGCTCGGAGTCGAGCGGACGCGAGCGGAGACGAGCGGACGCGAACGGAGTCGAGCGGGAGGGGTGGCGGTGACGGCGGCGGGCGGCGCGGGGCCCACCGTCCGGGTGACGCCTCAGGAGGCGACGCGCCCCTCCGACCGGGCCGAAACGGCGCCGTAGACCTGCGCGCCATGCCGCAGCACGACGACGTCGCCGGCCACCGATGCGGGTTCCGTCGGGCTTCCCACCCACGACCCTTCGCCGAGCGAGACGTCGCGCTCCGCGACCACGGGACCATGCACGTGAGCGCGTGCGCCAAGCACGATCGACCGTCGCGAGACGACCGCGCCATCGACCACGGCGTCGTCACCCAGCACGCACTCGCCGTGCACCTTCACGTTTCCGCCAATGCGTGCCCCGTCACCCACCGTGAGCCGTCCGGCAATCACGAAGGCCCCGAGCAGCGCGCCGCCCGGCGGCACGGTGAGGTCGCCGGCAACGCGTGTGTAGCCCTTCTCGCGGCGCGCCGTGGCGGGTAGCCGGGCGGTGGCATTCACGACAGGTGGAAGTGGCGGCGGGTCGCTGAGCCGCTCCGTGAGCGATACCTCCAACGTCTCGCTGGACTCGTCGAAGGCGACGGCCGCGACACGCTCGGCGCGCAGTCGCCGGAACGAGACCCCCGGGGCCATCACCAGGCGCCGGCCGCTGGAGGCGCGCCCGTACAACACGCACTCGTTCCCGAGGCGCAGGTCGCCGGCCGCGTGCACCCAGCGCAGGACCACCGATCCCGCCCCAAGCGTCACGTCGCGTTCGCCGAGGAGGGCGCGATAGGTGTTCCCCTCACCGCCGCGCAGCGCGTCGCACTCGAGCAGGAAGGTGTCGCCTCCGCCCAGGACGAGCGGACGCGTCGTGATCACGACGCATGGAACAGTCCCGTCGGCGCGTCGCACCCCCGCCAGCGGCGCCGCATCGTCCGCCAGCTGCAGGAATGGCGTGCCGTCGGCCAGCGCGCCCGAATGCGCCCCCGAATGCGCCCCCGAATGCGCCCCCGAATGCGCGCCCGGGTGCGTCCCCGCGTGCGTCTCGGTCTCGCCCGACCCCGGCAAGGCGCGCGTCATGTAGTCGCGAAAGCCATCGGCAAAGACGGTGAGGTCGCCGGCATCCTGCCCCACCGCGTCCAGCGGCTCCGCGTCGGTGGGGCGCCACAGCTCGCGCAGTGCGGGAACGACGGGGAGGAGGATCCACGCCGCGGTGGCTGCGAGCAGCAGGAGGAAGGGGACGACGCTCACGACGCCCCTCCGTTCGCCGTCGTCTCCACGTCATCCTGCCGGTAGCGCTCGGTCTTGTCCCAGCGGCGTCGGCGCCGTATTCCCAGCCCGCGGCCGGTGAACTGCAGCAGCGTCTCCTGCGACACCGCCACCAGCGACACCAGGAAGCCGAAGAAGAGGAAGGGGAGCAGCCGCACTCGATTGCGCGACCCGTCCAATCGCGTGGCGGTGGCCACCTCGAAGAAGGCGGCGAAGTTGCCCAGCGTGCTGAAGGCCGAGACGAGCAGGACCACCAGCACCGACGTGGACGGCTGGTAGCCCAGGTAGTACAGGGTGAGCGCGAGCAGCCAGCCGAAGAGCAGGATGGGCCCCACCGCAAAGACGCCGAGGAGCAGCGCGCCGTCCAGCGCCTGCCACCATCGCACGTGCGCGGGGCGCATGGCGAGGCGCCGCACGTAGCGCACGAGCGCCTGGTTGTGCCCGTGCGTCCAGCGGCGGATCTGGCGAATGCGCGTGGGCCAGTTCTCCGGCACTTCCTCGTAGCACTCGGAGCGATTCTGGTAGACCACCTCCCACCCCTGCAGCAGGAGGCGGAAGGTCATGTCGGTGTCCTCGGCCAAGGTGTCGGTGCGCCATCCCCCAACGCTCGACAGCGCCTCGCGCCTCACCCCGCCCACCGTGCCGCCGTACTGGGGCACGAGCCCCAGGTTCATGCGCGCCTGCTGGTCCACCTGGTACCCGCCGGCGCGTTCCAGGTCGAGCAACCGGGTGAGCAGCGACCGCGACACGTTCTGCGGCACCACGCGCCCCATCACCGCCCCCACTTCGGGATCGAAGAACGGGGCGGCGAGCTGCTTCAGCAGCTTGGGGCCGGGGATGTAGTCGGCGTCGAAGACCAGGTGCACGTCGCCGCCGACGCGGGCACTCGCCTCCGCCAGCGCGGCGGCCTTGCCTGGCGTGCCCCCCGTGCGCCAGACGGGCTTGACCAGCGCGGGAAGTCGCGCCGCGTAGTCGCGCAGGATGTCACCGGTGCCGTCGGTGGAACGGTCGTCGATGGGGATGAGCGTGAGGCGGTCGCGCGGATAATCGGCCGCGAGCAACGCCTCGAGCGATCCGCGGATGACCTGGGCCTCGTTGTGGCACGGGATGAAGACGGCGACCACCGGCCAGTCGGCCACCGTGATGTCGACGTAGGGCTGCCGGTGGCGGCCGAACAGCCGATTGAAGGTGAAGACGTAGTGGCGCAGCGTGTACACCGCCAGGATCCCCACCACCCCCCAGAGCAGGACGACGAGAAAGGCGATGATCATCGGCGCCCCGCCGTGGAGGAGAGCGCGGGAACCGGACGCGCCACGTCAGGCCAGCTCATCGCCCAGCCATAGAAGGCGACGAAGGTGAAGACCTCCAGCAGCAACCCCCACAGGAAGAACATCGTGGGGAGGACGAGCAGCGACAGGTGGTGCACGGCCCAGGCGTGCAGCGCCACCTGCACGGGGAGGAGGACGGCCATGTGCCCCACCGTCATGACCGTCAGCAGCACCTTTCGCCAGAGGGCGATGTCGAACGGGAAGAAGGTGAGGCCCAGGACCAGCGGGACCAGCACCAGGACGGCGCACCCGGCCTGCAGGAAGCCCAGCGTGTACTGCGGCAGCGCGTACGGAAACGCGTCGGGACGGATGGCAAAGGCCAGCACGCTCGTCAGCTGCACGAGCGTGGCGAATCGCAGGAAGTAGCGCAGCGGGGTCAGGCGCCCCGGCAGCAGCAACGACACCGCGAGCACCAGCGCGCACACACCGCCCACGAGCCAGAAGTGCCAGCTGCCCGGCAGCGGGGCGGGGGTCGTGACGTGCGGCACGTAGAACGAGAGCCCGCCGAGCGAGACGTGCGCAAAGCCGACGGGGCCGGGAAGCGCGAGGAACGGCAGGAGCCACTCGAGCGCGCGGCGCCACGCCTCCCCCAGCGGCTGCAACGCAAGCGCCACCAGCGCCGAGAGGAGGAGCGGCACCACCACCATGCTCCCTACCAGCGACGGCGTGAGCCGTCCCTTCACCATGGCGCGATGGGCGCCGATCACCCCACCGCGCGAACCGCGGGCTCGCAGTTCGGCCAGCAGCCGCAACCGGCCCTCCGAGGCCGGAAGCGCCGCCAGGTCGAGCGGTGTGCGAACGGCCTGCCGCACGCGCCGCTGTCGGCCGCTTGGGCGCTCGATGGCGCGGCTCCCGGTGCCGCTCGGGATTCCGGCCGCGGGTGTCGCCACGCCGCCGCGAGGCGTCAACCCGCCAGGAGGGGTCGAGTCGCCGGGTGGCACCGGAGGCGTCACGCCCTCGGCCGGGTGCCGCGCCGGCGGCGCGCCGTGGGGCTCGGACGGGTTACCAGTGGGCGAAGACACCGACTCCCACTCCCGTGCGGCGGTAATACGGATTGCGATAGTGCTCGCCCTGCAGCAGTGCCCCGCCCCAGTCGCCCATCCACTGGCGCCAGGCGATGCCCCCCTCGTGGCTGGTGAATCGGCGCACCGCGGCACCGCTTCCCAACAGCTGGAATCCCTCGCGCCCCGACGAGCCGCGCAGCACCACGACCGCTTGCCCCTGCCGGCCGAGCGTGAGCGCGGCGGTGCCGCGCGCCGCGTCGACGTCTCCGGGCGTGCTGCGCGTGACGCGCACACCGCCCTCGGCAATGGCGTGCGGCGCCAGGTAGACGGTCACGCTGCCCACGCCGCCCACGTCGCGATAGCCCAGCTTGGCGTCGACGATGGTGGTCCCCAGCGTGGTGACGACCGACTGCCGGGTGCCCCACTTGGCAGAGAGCAAGGCGTCGACGCGCAGGTCGGGAAGGACAAAGTCGCCGGAGCCGCCGCCGATGCTCACGAACGAGTAGAGGCGCGCCGACCAGTCGTGCTGCAGCGCCAGGCTCACGTAGTTCCCCGCATCGCGAAAGGCGCGCCGAGTGAGCGCCTCCGCGAACCAGGTGTCCTGGCGCCCGGCGGGAATCGCGAGCCGTGCCGCCCATCCTGACCAGTCGCCGAAGCCGCCCGAGACCTGGTGGCGGTCGGCGACGACCTCCACGCGACGATCGTAGCGCGAACGTGGCGGTGCCGCCTGCGCGCCTAACGCTGCCGCCGGGGCGCACGCGGCATGGACGGCGCCGGCGAGCGCCACGGTCAGCGTGAGCGCGAGCCGGCGCGGCCACCGGTGCAGCCGGCCGCGCCGCGCGGTCACGGCTCGACCGCCCTCCGCGTCGGGAGCGGCGCCGGCCCCTCGGGC